>NZ_JANQDB010000003.1:0-146799 GCF_024723675.1 Campylobacter sp. 1569 | reverse complement strand
AATTAGTGTTTAACTAGCAAGCTAAGGCTTGTTAGTTTTTAAATACTAGTATGGAATTTTGTTTATTTTTGAAAAATGATTTTCTACAAACTCTAATCAACATAGTTTACATTACAAAATCATCTTATATATACAATAAGTAAACATAAAACAATTAATATTAAATATAAACTACTATAATAAATATCGTAAAACATAAAAATACACACTAAATAATTGATATTAAGAAAATGAATATCAATATCTGACATATTTTTATATATTTTTATTGAAATTAGTAAAATTTATGAAACTTTTATAAAAAATTGTTATATAATACTCATTAAGTTTATAAACAAAACTTAAATAAAACCCACAAGGAGTACATCATGGGAACAAGAAAAGAACACGACTTTATTGGCGAGTTGGAAATTTCTGACGAGGTTTATTATGGAGTGCAAACTTTTAGAGCACTAGAAAACTTCCATATGAGTGGCAGAAGGTTGCAAGATTATCCTTATTTTGTAAAAGCTTTCGCTCAAGTTAAAAAAGCGGCTGCACTTGCCAACAAAGAAGTTGGAGTTCTTGATGCAGATAAAGCTGATGCTATCGCTAATGCTTGTGATAGATTAATTGCTGGTGAATTTTTAGATCAATTTGTAGTAGATATGATCCAAGGTGGTGCTGGTACTAGTACAAATATGAATACTAACGAAGTTATCACTAATATTGCTCTTGAAAGTATGGGGCATAAAAAAGGAGAATATCAATACCTTCATCCAAATGATCATACAAACTTAGGTCAATCTACAAATGATACTTATCCAAGTTCAATTAAAGTAGCAACCTACGCAAAACTTACTGATCTTTTAAAAGCTATGGAGCTTTTAAAAACTGAATTAGAAGCTAAAGCTAACGAATACAAAGATATCATTAAAATGGGTAGAACAGAGCTTGAAGATGCGGTTCCAACGACTTTAGGAAATACCTTCAATGCTTTTGCTAGCTATATTAAAAGCGATATTGCTAAAATCACAGCAGCCCGTGAATCAATGACTTATTTAAATCTTGGTGCAACAGCTATTGGTACAGGAATTAACTGCCATCCTGATTACAAATTTGTGGTTGAGAAAAAATTAAAAGAAATTACTGGTGTTGAATTTAAACCAGCAGAAGATTTCATTGCAGCTACTCAAGATACAGCTGACTTTGTACATGTAAGTGGTGCATTAAAAACTGCAGCTGTAAGACTATCTAAAATTGCAAATGACTTAAGATTAATGAATTCAGGTCCAAGATGTGGTTTAGGTGAAATTAATCTACCAAAAATGCAACCAGGTAGTTCTATCATGCCAGGTAAAGTAAATCCAGTAATTTGTGAAGCAGTGGGTGAAGCTTGCTATGAAGTTATAGGAAATGATGTTACTATCATGCTTTGCTCTGAAAGAGGTGAGTTTGAACTTAATGCATTTGAACCAGGTATTGCTTATGGATTATTCAACTCTATAGTATTACTTGAAAATGCAATGAAATCTCTAGCTGAAAAAGCTGTAAGAGGTTTGACAGCAAATCCTGAAGCATGCAAACAATCTGTGCTTAATTCAATCGGTATTGTTACAGCATTTAACCCTGTTTTAGGATACGAAAAATCTGCAAGTATTGCTAAAGAAGCTTTAGAAACTGGTAAAGCAGTTGGCGATATTTGTCTTGAAAGAGGATATCTTCCAAAAGAAGAAATTGAAAGAATTTTAACACCAGAAAATATGTTAAATCCTCACATGACAGAAAAAAGAAAAGCTTAATAATTTAGGAGTTTAATCATGGATATTATGATTATTTTACAACTTGTTGTCTTTCTTGGGGCAATCTTCATAGGTATCCGCCTTGGTGGCATAGCAATAGGCTATGCCGGAGGTTTGGGTGTTGTTATTTTAGGTCTTGTTTTAGGTATGAAGCCAGGTAATATTCCTTGGGATGTTATCTTAATCATCGCCGCAGCTATTGCTGCAATTTCAGCAATGCAACAAGCAGGTGGTTTAGATTATATGGTAAAAGTTACCGAAAGAATTTTACGTAAACATCCAAGATTTATCAACTACCTTGCACCGGCTTGCGGTTGGTTACTTACCATTTTAGCAGGTACTGGTAATGCGGTATTTTCATTAATGCCTGTTGTTATTGATGTTGCAAAATCACAAAACATTAAACCATCAGCTCCACTTTCGCTAATGGTTGTTGCTTCACAAATTGGTATTACAGCCTCTCCAGTTAGTGCTGCTGTTGTTTATATGACTGGCGTATTAGAACCGCTTGGTTGGAACTATCCTGCATTAATTGGTATTTGGATTGTAACTACTTTTGCTGCTTGTATGATTACAGCTTTCATTGTAAGTTTAATCACTCCTATGGATCTTAGCAAAGACCCTGTATACCAAGAACGTTTAAAAGCTGGCCTTGTAAAAAGCGCTTCTGATGTTTTACAAAGCGAAGATAAACCAGGTGCAAAACTTTCAGTTGCTATTTTCTTATTCACAGTATTAGCAGTTGTTCTTTATGCTACAGCAATTTCTAACAACATCAAGTGGATTGATCCAGTAGTTATCCCAAGAGATGCTGCGATTATGAGTTTCTTATTAACTGCTGCAACTTTAATTACATTCTTATGTAAAGTTGAACCTGCAAAAATTTTAGATACAAGTGTATTTAAATCAGGTATGACAGCTTGTGTATGTGTATTTGGTGTTGCTTGGCTTGGAAATACTTTCGTTGCAGGTCATGAAGCAGGTATTAAAGAAGTAGCAGGTGAGTGGGTTAAACAAACTCCAGCTATGCTTGCAGTTGCTTTCTTCTTTGCTAGTATGCTTTTATACTCTCAAGCAGCTACTGCAAAAGCTATTGTTCCAGTTATCATTGCTGCATTAGGAATTTCAGCTACAAATCCTGCAGATTCTTATATGCTAGTTGCTTGTTTTGCTGCTGTTTCAGCACTTTTCGTTCTTCCAACTTACCCTACTTTATTAGGTGCAGTTCAAATGGATGATACCGGCACAACAAGAATTGGAAAATTTATATTTAACCATGCATTCTTTATCCCAGGTGTATTAGCTATAGCTATAGCTGTTGCCTTAGGTTTCTTAGCAGTAGGTATGTTTTAATACTCCAACTTTCCACTTAAAAGTGGAAAGTTTTCTTCTTTTACTCATTAACCAATTTTAAGTAGAATGTTTCTTTTTACTTTTTAAAGAAACAAAATGACAAAATTATCTTTAGATAGAAATAATATAAGAATTTTATTTATAGGCTATATACTTATAGCACTTTTTGGTAGTTTTATCCTTATGCTACCTATCATGCACACAAAATCTATATCTTTTTTAGATGCATTTTTTACTAGTGCTTCAGCTGTAAGCATGACAGGACTTGTTGTATTAAATACTTCACTAGATTTTAGCTTTTATGGACAACTTGTTATTTTATTACTTATTCAAATAGGTGGCTTGGGCTATATGAGTATAGCCATGGCTTTATATATTCTAGTGCGTAAGAAAATGAGTTTTGGAGAAAAAAACCTTTTAAGAGAATCTTTGATTTATCCTAGCACTGATGGACTTGTAGGATTTTTAAAAAAGGTTTTATTTTTTGTATTTGCTATTGAGCTTATAGGAGCAATATTATTATTTTTTAGATTTAAACTTGATATGAATTTAAGTGAGGCTCTATGGGCTAGTATTTTTCACTCTATTTCAGCTTTCAACAATGCTGGTTTTAGTGTATTTGAAAGTGGTTTAATGCCTTATAGAAATGATTTTTGGATTAACTTCATTATCACTTCTTTAGTTATCATTGGAGGTTTGGGTTATTTTGTATTATTAGAATTATACTTTTTCTCCAAAAGACGTTTTGCAACTTTAAGCTTGCACACAAGACTTGTTTTAATTTCTACTGTTGTATTAATTATTTTTGCTAGTTTGGTAGTTTTTTTATTTGAATATCACAACCCAAAAAGTATTGGAGAATTTTCTCTTTTTGATAAAATTATGAGTGCATATTTTACAGCAGTAAATTACCGAACTGCAGGATTTAACACTCTTGATATTAGCACCTTTAAAGATGCAAGTTTATTTTTTGGATCTTTATTTATGATTATAGGTGGTGCACCTGGTGGAACTGCTGGAGGTATCAAAGTAACTACCTTTGCTGTGTTATTAATTTATGCTTATTGGAGTATCAAAGACAGCAATACAAGGATTTTTAACTTTGAAATTCCAAATGAAACCATTAATAAAGCTTTTATTATAACAGTAAGCTCTATTGTTTATATCATCACTTGTGTATTAATTTTATCCTTAATTGAAGATGATAAAAGCTTTCTACCCTTACTTTTTGAAACAAGTTCAGCATTTGCTACTGTTGGAGTTTCAGTAGGCGATGGTGGGACTTTATCGCTTAGCGCGCTTTTTAATTCTGAAAGTAAGTTAATTATCATTTTGCTTATGCTTAGTGGTAGAGTGGGTGTGCTTGCATTTTTATTTAGTATATTTTTTAAAGAAAAAGAAAAATATTTAAATTATCCAAAAGGAAAAATCATACTATGAAAAAAGAAACTTATGGTATTATAGGGCTTGGAAGGTTTGGCTCGGTTTTAGCAAAAGAACTTATTGATCAAGGCAAAAGAGTTATTGTTTCAGATATTGATGAAGAAGCAGTTAAGGAATTACAAGATCATGCGGACTTTGCTTATATTTTAGATTCTACTCATACTATAGCTTTAAAAGAAGCAGGTTATGCAAATGCTGATGTTGTCATACTCAGTATAGGTGAAAATTTAGAATCAAGCATACTCACTTTCATGGCTTTAAAAGAAATAGGGGTAAAAAATATCATTGCCAAAGCAAATTCTTCTACACATGGACAAATTCTTTCAAAACTTGGGGTTAATAAAGTTATCTATCCTGAAAAAGAATCTGCAAAGCGTTTGGCTAAAATTCTTATCACTAATCCAAATTTTGAGATCATAGATCTTTCAGCTAATACCATCAAAGTAGCAAAACTTTTAATAGATGAAAATTTAGCAGGAAAAACTTTGCAATCCATTGGACAAAACTTAAAAGTCATTGCACATAAACAGCATGATACTTGGAGTATTATGCCAAATTTAGAAACCACCGCTTATTTGAATGATATACTAATGCTACTTGGCACTCAAGAAGAACTAAATCAATACGAATATTAAAAAATCTAAAGCTTATTTTTAAGCTTTAGATTTATATTTAAATCACCTTTCATTTTCCATTAAATATTTTATATATTATTTTACCTATTGCCTGATTTATAAAAACATATAAACTATAATTAAATATATTTTTTTAATAAGTTATTTTAAGATTATAACAACTATTATCAACTTTATAAAAAACTCTATATTCTAATTATCTAAATAGTATAATAAGATATTTATACTCTTTATTTATTACCATATATAAGCTTAGTATTTATACTTCATATACTAAATATAATAAATACACTTTATATGCTTATATAAATACTATTTTACCATACCTACACATATATTAAACAATACAACAAAGTATAAATATAAAAGCTATAAAAGTCTATTTTTGCATTATTTAAAAAAAGTAAATAAAAGTAATTTTTGATGATATGTAAATAATAATAAATCTATATGTATTTTTTTAATAAAAAATAAAAGTAATTTTGATTATAGTTTATAAATAATTATTATTTTTGATAATTTTTTGTCTATTTTTCAATATTTTTATAATTTTTTTATCATTTTTTTATTTTTTGTGTTATCATATTCTCATCACAAATCAAACTTTATGAAAAGATTCAGGAGGAACTTATGAAGAAAACGCTTTTGTTTGTTTTATTCATACACACTTTTCTTTTTTCTCAAATAATGACTTTAAAAAATCAAGATAAAGTCATTGTGGGTGACAGCCAAGTTCTTGCAATTAATGATGCAAGCTACAATCAAAAACAACAACTTAAAGATCAACAAAACACTGATTCAAGAATCAACAAGATTTTAAAGGATAAACCTAATAAAGATTCTAATCTTAGTAAAGAAGATGAAGAATTATCTAATAAGGTTATTAACACCATCCAAACCATAGGTAATGTATATAATGCCAAAGATGGTAAAGAAAGAGATGAGATTGTTAGAGATTTAGCAAGTAATTATTTAAGCTTACAAGCTAATACTTTAATCCAAGAATATTTACACTCTCTTAATCACTCTATTAATAGTGAGTTTAATTTAAACTATAATGACAGAGGCGGTTTAAACGGTAGTGCCAAAGCACTTTTACCTATTATGAGTGAAGAAAACCCGAAAATCTCTTATTTTTTACAAAGTGGTATAGGTGGATATGATAATAGACTCATAGGTCATTTTGGTGGTGGTATAAGATATTATCCTAATGCGCTAGCATTAGATAATTCAGGTAATATCATGCTAGGATTAAACTTAGTTTATGATCATGATTTTAATAGAGAACACAAAAGAATGTCTTTGGGTTTTGAAAGCATGCTAGATACACTCGCTTTCCATGCTAATATTTATCAAAGACTAAGCGATTGGGTAGGAAGTTATGATTTTGATAAAGATTATATATTAGAACGCCCTGCTAATGGTTGGGATATGGGCATTAAATATGCTTTCCCTGCTATGAGTAATGTAGCTGTTTTTGCTAATATGAATAAATGGTATGGAGAAAAAGTAGCTCCATTTGGCAATGCAAGTTGTTATGAAGATTTAGAAAAAAATCCTTTAGTATATGAAGGAGGTATTACTTATTCTCTTTGCCCTGCCTTAAATTTTTCATTAAGCCATAAAAGAAGTAATGAAAGTGATAAACAAGGCACAAATATAGCTATGAATTTTAGCATACCTTTAGATAAAGATGGATTTAAACATGCTTTTGATACAAAATTAGCAGGTATAAGTAATACCATTGAAGGCTCTAGAACTCATTTTATAGATAGAGATTATTCTATGGTACTTGAATACAAAGCTATTAACAATGCTTATTATATTTCTTATTGTGGAAACTTAGGAGATAATACTCATTGTATCATGCTTAAAGATGGGTTTAATCAAATAGTAAAAAATATTCCTGTAACAGTAACACCAAAACAAAGCAGTGTGATTTTGAAAAATGGAAACAATTATATTAGCAACGAAGAAGGTAAAATTTTTATAAAAATTATACATGCTTACGGGGTACATCAAACTAGTCTACTTGTTACAGCGGGTAACTCTCAAGAAAGCTTTCCTATTACTATTATAACTCCAAAAGGAGATTTTAGAGTATTTGCTAAGCCTTCTAATATACAAAGATATGAAAAATCACTAATTACATTTGCAGGAAATGATTTAGCTGGAAATTTAGATATAAACTGGAAGCTAAATGGTAAAGGAAGTTTAGAAAAAACTCCAAGCTCAGATAAAACCGACAAAGATGGAAATTCAAACATCATCTATAAACCTGATGCAAACATGAAAGATAAAGAAAAAGTTGAAATTATTGCTAATGTATTAGGAGCTACTTTAAAAACCTTTGTTCAAATAGCAATTTATGGAGATGATGATATCATCTTAGATAAAACCACTATAGGTAATAAAGAAAAAACCCATGCAAGTTATAAAAACTTACAGCCTAATTCTACTAAAGTTAAATGGAGTATACAAGGAGATAATGCTTTATTTATTGATAAAGATAAAACCTCTAAAGAGCTTAATTTAATAGCTGATAAAAACGGTGAAAGCAATGTAGAAATCATAGGACTTAATGGAAATGAAAAAGTAAAAATCATTGCTAAAAATATGAGTGATGAATTAGTAAAAGAAAGAAGTAAAGATTTAGAGATTAAAAATTATACAGCCACCATGGAGCTTCCTACTGGAAAAGATCCTGTGACTCATCAAGACTTTGAAAAAGGAATGATTGATTATAAAAGTGACTTTGAAGTAAGACTTAAAGGTCTAATGCCAAAAACAAAAGTTTCATGGAAAGCTAAAGATATACAAAGCAATAAAACTTTAAGAATTAACAATGATAAAGAAAGCACAGCTGATGATAAAGGTGAGAGTAAGGTAGTATTTGAAGGAGTGAAAGATTTTAATATTAAAAGATTACAAATCATTGCTACTTATAATCAAAGCGCAGCTAGTACTCAAGAAGTAAGCGGTGAAATAAAACTCCACCAATACACCCCAAGCATTAATTTTAACAAAAATACTATCCATGCTTATGAAAGTGATAACAACAAAGCTTTAAAAGATCCAAAGCCTGATCATGTTGAAGTAACTTTAAAAGGTGGCAAACCTAATGAAAAAATAGAATGGAGTTTAAGTGGAGACGCTAGTTTAAGCAATCAAGAAGCAACATTTAATACTAGCGGTGAAGCTAGAACAACCGTTACCGCTAAAGCTCCATTTAAAGCTAATCCTATCATTAGTGTAAACACTTTAGATCAAAAGGTAAGTAAAGAGTTGCCTTATGATATTAAAACCTATACACCTAAAATAGAATATCCAAGCTTTGGTAGCAAAACAAAAACAATAGAATATAAAAAAGATTTTTCAATAAAAATAAATAATCTTTTACCTAACTCTACAATAGATGCAATTAGTGGAAGCAAGGGAGTAAAAGCCAAAAAAGATAGCTTTGATGTTAACAATAAAGGCGAAGTAATTTTAGAATTTGAAGGTATTAGTAATTATGCTATACCATCTATAGATATCAAATTTACTTACATAAAACAAGGTAATGAAAAAGCTGTTTATAAAATGGATAAAATCAATATTCATAATCCATATGATTTGGTTTTTAATTATGATAGCTTTTTAAATCCTTATGAAGGAAAGGATGTAAATCTTGAAATTTCAAAAGGTTTGGCAAATAGAAAATTAAAGTGGAGTATTAGCGGAGATGGGGAGTTTAAAAATACACCACCTGAGTACTTTAGCGAAACGGGTAAGATAAATATTCAAATTAAACCTAAAAAACCTTATCAAAATTCAGTTAGAGTTAATGTTAAATATGAAGATGATCCTTCTAAAGAATTTAGTCAAAGTATAAGATATGATTATCATCCGACTATAAAGCATAATTATAAAAATAAATTGATCGTTGACTTCAATAACGGATCAACTTTAAAATTAACAGGCCTAAAACCAAATTCTAAAGTTGTTTTAACCCCAAGCACAACACTTACATATACAAAATTAAACGATACAACAATTATGGCAAATGAAAACGGGGAAGCAGATTTAAATTTTTCTCCAGTCAAAAATATTTCTTCTTTAAATTACGAAGATAATCACAAATTCTTTTTAAAAATGCAATACGATAGAGGAGATGAACAAACAACATCTATTAACTCGCAAAACATTTTCCTAATAACAAAACACATTGTTATTGAATATAGTGGCTACAATAAAGGTTTATACTATGAAGCTATTTTTAGAGCAAGAGGTGGCATACCAGGTTTAAGAATGGGTCAACTCGCCTCTGTTAAATGGGTTGCAGGGTTAAGTGATCAAACCACCAAAGAAAACTCAAAAAATTTTGATAAAAATGGCGAAACATTAATAAGAGAATCTTTTATCTTTGCTACTGTACCTGCTAATCATACAACAAATGTTGATTTCTACTTTGATGCGCCAGAATTAGGTATAAAAATAGAAGAAAAAGATCTTACTTTTGATGCTTATAAGACAACTTATGATCTAGAAACTAGTTTTGAATGGTTTAGCTATAGTGCTAATATAGATAAACAGACCGAATATTAACAGTAATTATAGGTGAAACTATGCCTTTGCTTAACTTTATGCAGTTTCTATCTTTACTAGCTCAAATGTCAGAGATAGATCTTAAAGTCCTTATGGAATATAAGGACTTTTTGCTTAAAGCTCTGTCTTCTTTAGATGAAATAAGAAATTTGGACACAAAAGAATACATACATCTTGTTAGCATCCTTGAAAAATCATTTTTCGATAAACTCCAAATAGAAGAAAGTAAAAAGAAAGAAATTTGCAAGAATATCATCAAAATACTAAAAAATCATTGGAAAATGTTTTTTTGAAAGCCAGATGGTGTCAAGGGGGAGACTTGAACTCCCGACCTCCGGCTTATGAGACCAGCGCTCTAGCCAGCTGAGCTACCCTGACATAAAAAGAAGTTAAAATTATACTTTATTTTGCTTAACATTTCATAAAATATTTATTTTGTAAATTTTATATATTTTTCAACTTTTTTGTGCTACAAATATAAAACTATATTAAAAAAGGATTTTAATGCAAATTAGCTCAAGTTATGGCAATGCCTTTTACACGCAAAATCCTTATCAAAATGAAGATAAAAAACAAACCAAAGAAAATATTTCAGAAAAAGAAAATCCACAGCAAATAAAAGAAAATGATAACAATCAAGAAAAAGATGAAAAAACTCAAAAAGTCAATGGTAAAGACTTAAGTAATGAAGAAGTAAAACAAGTACGAGAACTTGAAAAAATCGACAGAGAAGTAAGAGCTCATGAAGCAGCCCATCAAGCAGCAGGTGGAGCCTTAGCAGGTGCTGCAAGTTTTGGCTATACAAGAGGCCCTGATAATAAAATGTATGCAGTTGAAGGAGAAGTGCCTATAAGAATGCAAAAAGGCAATACTCCTGAAGAAACTATAGCAAATGCTATGCAAGTAATTGCCGCGGCTATGGCACCAGCTGATCCTAGTCCGCAAGATTATAAAGTAGCAGCTAATGCTATGCAAATGCAAAATGATGCGCGCACCGAACAAGCTAAAATAAAAGCAGAAGAGCTAAAAGCACAAAATGAAAAAAGTGAAAATGAGAATGAGGAAAAAACAAATTCAAATTCCAAAGCTATAAAATCATACACACAAAATACATCACAAGATTATATAGGAAGTCAGTACAACAAAAGCGCATAGTGGCAGAGAGGAAGGGATTCGAACCCTCGGTGAGTTGCCCCACACACGCGTTCCAGGCGTGCTCCTTCGACCGCTCGGACACCTCTCTAAAAACGAAAATTATAACTTATTTTTTTAAATTTACACTAAAAAGGGAATTTATGAAGCTTTTTTACTCTTGTTTTTATCTTTTTATTTTACTTTTTTTAAGTGCTTGTTCAAATCATGCTAATGTTAATTTATCTTATGAAAAAGCCTTTATAAACAAACAATGCGATGAAAACATCCTAGCTTTAAAAAATGCAGACAAAGACACCATATATACTGGGTTAAATTTAGCTTCCTTAGCAAGAGTTTGTAAAGATTATGAAAAAAGTAATGCATTTTTTGATAAAGCAGAAGAAGCTTATAAATATGATGTGGATTTACAAAATGGGCTTCAAAAAGCCACTAGAAATTTTAGTGAAATTTTACTTAATGACACCATCAATGACTATCAAGGTTATTTTTATGAAAGGATTATGCTAAATACCTACAAAGGCTTAAATTATATGAGCTTAGGAGATTTTAAAAATGCAAGAGTAGAGTTTAACCGAGCTTTATACAGACAAGATAGAATGAAAGAATATTTTTATGATTACATACAAAAAGCTCAAGAAGAATACCAAAAAGAACTTCAAAAAGATAAAAAAACCTATGCGAGTTTTCAGCAAAATTTAAGCCCTATCTATAAACAATATAACAATCTCCTTAGTGCATTTAACGCAAATAAAAATTATACTAATATCTATACTAGCTATCTTAGTGCTTTATTTTTCTTTTTTGATAAAGATTACATTAAAGCTTATGATCTTTTAAAAGAAGTAGCTTTAAGCGATGTAAAAAACAAACAACTTCAAAAACAATTTCAAGTATTTGAAAAATTCACTCATTTAAAAACAACCTTCCCTCAACAAAAATATATTTTTATTATCTATGAAGATGGTTTTAGTGCTACAAAAGAAGAATTTAATCTTACTTTACCATTTATTTTTAATGATAATCTTGCAAATATTAGCGTAGCTTTTGCTTATTTAAAATCAAGAAATGCTTCTTATAAATTCTTGCAAAGCCAAGATGAAAAAACACAAAATTTAATTTATTTTGATGATATTATAGCAAGTGAATTTAAAACTCTTTTACCTTCTATGGTAATGAAAACCTTAGCCTCAAGTGCTCTTAAAACTTCAATTAATTTAGCCATAGCTAATAATGATTCTAGTGGTTTTTTATCATTTATTAGCACTGTTAGCACTGCTTTAATTAACAAAGCAGATCTTAGAATGTGGCAAGCTTTACCAAAAAGTGCTAGTATTTTAATGCTAAAAAATGAGGGTTTAGTTAAAATTTATGATGATAAAGAAAAAATAATATTTGAAGATAAATTAGAAAAAGATAAAAATTATATTGTGCTTATAAGATCTTTTGTACCAAATTCAAATATTATTTATAAAATTAAAGAACAATAAGGAGATAAAATGAAAAAAAGTTTATTTTTTATGATTTTTACGCTTTTAGTTTTCAGCGCTTGCTCTTCACAGCCAAAATATACCGATGGTAAAGCTTCTCAAAAAGTTCAAGGCGATGCACTTACTTTGGGACTTGATAGAGAAGATTTTGAAAAAACTGCTGAAGATATGATACAAAGTTTACTTAGCGATCCTGCTTTTGCAAATTTAAACAGCTCTAATAGAAAAGTTATTGCTATAGGAAAAATTATCAATGACACCCCACAAAGAATAGATACAGATAAACTCACTTCAAAAATTACCATAGCATTAAGAAAATCTGGCAAATTTATATTAACAACCGCTGTAGCTGCAGGTGGAGCAAAAGATAGTTTATCTCATGATGTAAGAGATTTAAGAGACAATGAAGAATTTAATCAAAACTCCATAGCTAAAAAAGGCACACTCTTAGCCCCAAATTTCTCACTTTCTGGTAAAATCAGACAAGATACTGTGAAACTTTATAATGGCAAAATTCAAACCGAGTATTTTTTCCATTTAATTCTTACGGATTTAACTAGTGGTTTAGCATTTTGGGAAGATGAAAAAACTATTAATAAAACAGGTAAAAGCAAGAGTGTAACATGGTAAAAAAAATACTAATACTTTTTTTAACCCTTATTTGTTTTTCTCAAGCACAAAATATCTTAAATAAAGAAAGCACGGGAGAGGGTTATGGAGCCACTAGAAGCGAAGCAGTAAAAAATGCCATTAATGAAGCTTTAGGAAAAATGAACGGATTAAAACAGGTAAAATTAAAAAAATTTGAATTCAATTTCAATGGCAATTTTGACATAGGCTATGATGAGGAAATTGAGCTAATAAGTAATGGTATTTTTAACAGTTATGATATAAAAACATTAACACAAATTAGTGCTAACGAATTTTATGCAAAAGTTATGATTTACAAAAAGCTTTACACTGAAAAAAATCTTGAAGATAAAAGCTCCTTGTTAATTATCAATACTGTAAAAAACGAATTATCAGTAGAATTTGAACAAGAATTTTTAGGAATTTTACTACAAAGTAAAAAATTTAAAATTATAGATAGAGCACATTTGGATATCTATAAAAAAGAAAAAGATATTTTACTTAATAATGGCAACGATGATGAATTAATTAAATTATACAATATCCTAGGTGCAGATTTTTTGTTAAGATTAACTCCAAAAATAGATCAAATTCAAAGCGAATCTGATACAAAAATATATAAGATTACGATTAATTATCGTTTAATAGAGTTTGCAACAATGCAAATTAAAGCATCTAATACCTTAGAATTTAAAATGACTTCTACAAGCAAATCAAGTAAACAAAAAGCTCTTAGAGGTATAGCCACAAAAATCGCAGATGATATATTTAAGCACTCTAAAAATAATAACGATGAAGAAGAAATAGAGCAAGGTTTGGACGCAAACTATCAAATTAACAATGAAGGTGGAGTTAATTTAGGTTTTTAAAATGCAAAAGGCTTGGGATATTAATGCAAAATTTTGGGATGCACAAATGGGAGATGATTCTAATGAATTTCATAAAAAAGTTGTGCGTCCTAAAGTCGAAGAATTACTAAACATACAAGATGATGATTATATTTTAGATATTGCTTGTGGAAATGGAAATTTTTCCGCTTATATGTGTAAAAAATATAACATAAATATTTACGCTTTTGATTATAGCGATCAAATGATAAAATTAGCAAAACAAAGATGGAAAAATTTTTTACACAAAATTCATTTTCAAACCATAGACGCTAGCGATGAATTGACTTTGCAAAATTTAGCTAAAAAACACACCTTTAGCAAAGCTGTTTCAAATATGGCTATCATGGATATGGAAAATATTCAGCCCTTATTCAAAAGTCTTTATTCCCTACTAAAAGAAAATGGAATTTTTGTTTTTGCTACTCAACATCCTTGTTTTGTAACATTGACTAAACAATATCTTAGCTCGCATAATTATCTCGGATTTGCATTTGAAAAACAACCTGTAAAACATCACTACTACCACCGTTCTTTGGAAGAAATTTTCAACACTTGTTTTAAAAATGGTTTTATCATAGATGGATTTTTTGAAGAACCTTTTTTAGATAAAGAATTCCCTGAAGTTATAATTGTCCGAGTAAGGAAAATCAGTTTTTAAATTGCAAAAACTCACACCTTTTACAAAGCTCAGCTTTTAAAATTCCTTGCTTAAAGCCTTCTTTTAATTCTATATATAAAGACGAATTTAAAAGCTCACTAAAATCTTTTTCAAAACAATTTCCAAGTTTTATATCCCCTTTAGTATCCAAACAACAAGGCACTAAAGTTCCATCACTTAAAATAGCAATTTGTCCATTTAAAGCGTGACAAAACCCCTTCTCTCTAACAACCTCATCTTTTAAAGAAGGCCATTTAAAAAGTCTAGCTTGGTGTAAGATAATATGCCTTTTTAGGCGATTTTTAGCTTTTTGCTTTTGAATTTTTACTTTAAAATTTTGCTCTAAAAAATCATAAATTTTTTCATTTTCTAAAGGTGGGTTGAAATTTTTGTCCAAATTCCATAGCCTTAAGTTGATAAAAGAATTATTTTTATTTTCTAAGTGTAAAAAAATAAGCTTCAAAATAGGCTCAAAGTATTCTTTTAAACTCATTCTACTTTGAGATAAAAAAGCACCCAAAGAGATATTAATTTGGTGTATATTTTTAAAACTTAAAACAAGATTGATTTTTTCTTCATCAAAATAAAACCCACTTGTAGTAAGCTCTATTTGCATATTAAATTTCAAAGCTATTTTTAAATACTCTTTTAAATTTAAAACCCTTAAAGGATCTCCAAGCACATGAAAAGCAAAAAGCTTGGCATGATTATGCACACTTTTGCAAATTTTTTCAAAATTTTCAAGGCTCATTTGTTTTCTTTGGGCTTTTTGGCTAGGACAAAAATCACATTTTAGCCCACAAATATCACTTAATTCTATATAAATTTTCTCAAAATGCATAATCACTCTTTTTAAAAAGCTCAAATGCTTTTAAAGCAAGTTTTGAAAGCGTGATATACTCTAATTCTTTATAAGCAAAAGCTTTAGCTTGCAAGTCTTCAAAATCATCATCTTTTAAAAAATACACCTTAGCGTTGATTTTGTATTTGGTATAAGAATGTTTGAATTCTCCTATAAATTTTGCTTTTTTTTGGTTTTTGTATTCTAAAAAATTATATAAATTAAAATACAATTTTTCTTGGCTCTTAATGAGTAAAAACTGCTCGTTTTTTTGCACTATAAGTATTTTTAAAATAGTATTTTTGTATTGAATTTTTTTAGATACATGAAATTTTTCATATTCATTTTTTCCACTACAAAAGTCTTTTAAAGGACAAATTTCACATTTTGCATTTTTAGGCAAGCAAACCAAAGCTCCTATATCTAACAAAGCTTGATTATGATCAAATGCATTATCATAGTTTAAAAATTCTTTCGCCCTTTGTGTTAAAAGTTTAGAGCTTGGATTTTGCAAACTATAAAATCTACTCAAAACTCTTTTTATATTTGCATCCACAAAAGACTTAGCTTGCAAAAAACCAAAGCAAGCTATAGCACCAGCTGTATATTCTCCAATACCAGGAAGCTTCTGAAGTTCATTAATATCAGATGGTAATTTTGCATTAAACTCTTGCGTGCAAATTTTTGCGCATTTGTGTATATTTCTAGCTCTAGTATAATACCCAAGTCCTTGCCAAGCTTTTAAAACCTCATCTTCACTTACCATAGAAAGCGCTTTTAAAGAAGGAAATTTAGCTAAAAACTGAAAATAATAATTTTGTAAAACACTTTTTACCTGAGTTTGTTGCAACATAATCTCACTGACATAAACCGCATAAGCAATATCAATGTTTTTTAATTTTTCTAAATCATCTGCTTTAGCGTATTTTTTATACTCATCATGCAAAATACGCCAAGGAAGACTTTTCCTACCGTTTTCGTTGTACCATTTCAAAATATTTTCATGAATTTTTTGCATTAAAACTTTCTTTATTTTTAAAAAATTATACAATCTATTCTTAAAGGCTTTATGATAAAATAAAAAAATATTTTAAAAAGGAGTAAAAATGAAAAGTTTTTTAAAAGGTTTGGGTTTAGGATTACTTTGTCTGGTATTATTTGTACTAGGAGTGGTTTTTAACACTGAATTTTTAGGCTTAAAAAATCACAATAAACAAAATATAGAATTTTCAAGAAATATAGAAGTATCTAATGAAATTATGCCAAATATCTTTAATGCTACTTTAAATTTTAGTGCGAGCGAAGAACTTAGTAAAAAAACCATTATTTCTAGCGATGAAAAAAATTATATTGCTAAAACATTTAAAGAAATCTCAGATCGTATTGCAAAAGAAAACTACTGTAAAGGCGGAAGCTATACTTTAGAGCCAAATTATAATTATTATCAAGGGGTAAAAACGTTAAATGGATATAGATTGTATTCTAATTTCACTTGCCAAATTCCACAAAATAAAAGTAAAGACTATGAAAATCTTATAAAAGATATAGAAAGCATTAGCGCTACCAACGTTTTCATCTCTTTTAATACTAAAGCCTTACAAGCTGGTTTTGATGAGGCTATTTTAGAAGCAAACAAAGAAGATTTATATGATCTTGCATTTAAAAAAGCTTTTGAAAAGGCTCAATATTATTCTAAAACTTTAGCAAAAACTTGCGTGATAAAAAACATTCATTTTGATAGTTGCAATATCAAACACAACGCTCCAAGCTTAGCAGCTAGTGCAGATAGTGTTGTATTGCCTATCGTTAAAAATGAAAAACAAAACCTAAAAGCAAATGTGCTTTTTGTTTGTCAATAAATTTCATTTTGGCTTTATTTTGAACTTTTATAATTTCTCATCATTAATTTAAAGGAGAAAAAATGAAAAAAATTATAAGTTTATTTATCGTAGGTTCTTTAGCGGCTTCATTTGCACTAGGAGCTGATTTTTCTAAAAAAAGCAATGATGAGATTTTAAATCTTGCAAAAAGCGTAAAAGCACAAGATCAAGCTGATTTAGTTATTGAGATGAAAAAAAGAATGAATGAGATGAAATACAAAGACGCAAGAGATTTTCATCAACAATTTAAAAACAATTTACGTGAAAATATCTCTAAACTCTCTCCACAAGAAAGAAATCAAAGAAGGGTTGTAGTACGAGAAAATATGCAAAAATTAACTGATAATATGAGTGGTAAAGAAATAAGAGAATTAAATTTGTATCATTATGGTAAAAATCCACACAAAGCACATCCAATGGATCATCAAAACCATAGAGTAAACCATGCAAACTGTCCAATGAGATAAAATGGCTACAAAAATTTTACTTCTCGAAGATGATTTAAGTTTAAGCGAAATTATATGCGATGCCTTAAGCGATGAGGGTTTTAAAGTCTCTTGTGTATATGATGCACAAGAGGCACTAGAAAAAGCTTATGAAGAAAATTTTGATCTTTGGATTTTTGATGTTAAAGTTCCAAAAGGAAACGGCTTTGAAGTCTTAAAAGAACTAAGAGAAAGTGCTAAAAACACCCCTGCTATATTTTTAACTTCTTTATCTATGCTTGATGATGTAAAGCAAGGTTTTTTATCAGGTTGTGATGATTATATTAAAAAACCTTTTGACATAGACGAATTAATTATCCGTGTAAAAAATATAATCAAACGAAATTTTAATCATCAAAAAGAAGATTTAATTTTAATAAGCCCCTCAAAGCATATTTATTTCGACACCATTAACAAAACTCTTTATCAAAATAAACAAATCATCACTCTCACTAACAAAGAAAAGGAGCTTTTAGCTTTACTTTTAAAAAAACGTCCGCATTTTGTAAGCTTAGAAACTATATTTGAAGAAATTTGGAGCTTAGATGAAGAGCCTGTAATTATGAGTCTTAGAGTTTATGTTAAAAACTTAAGGAAAATTCTTGGTAAAGATTTGATTATTAATCAAAGAAATATAGGATATGCCATCAGGTTAGAAGATGAAAAGTGAAAATTTCAATAACACTATTTTTAAAATTTTAACTCTTTATATTATCACAAGTGGAGTTTTTCTTGCATTATTTTTTATCACTTTTTACCAAAAAGAAGCAAGTTATATACGTTTAAATCAACTTACACATATGTATACTCATCATAATTATATATTACAAAACATCATAGAGTCAAAACATAACCAAATTCCACTAGAAAAAATCAACTTTACAGAAATATCCAACAAGCTTAACACATCTTTCGCCATCATTGCAGATAAAAAAATAATTTTTAGCAATCTATCCTTTGAAGCTTTAGGTATTTTAAATCAATTAGAAAAAAATGACTTTATTTATAATAAAAACAAAAAACTATTTATAGAATTTCTAAGAATTAGAAATCTTGATACTTATATAGATAGAAGCTACATAAAAAAACCTAGACACTACTTTAAATTTTTAAAATATAGAAATATTCATATTATTATGGAAACTGATGATCTTGGTTTTAAAAAAGAACAATATCGTCAAGATAATTACAATAATATTAATATTAATGATTTTTCAAATGAGCTTTGGAAATTGAAATTAAAAACTATTTTTTATACTCTTATATGTATTTTAATACTTGCCATCATTGCCTATATATTAATTTCACTTGTTTTTAAAAATATTGAGGAGCAATTTAAAGCATTAAATGATTTTATTAAAGATACTACGCACGAAATTAATACGCCTTTAAGTGTGATTTTAGCTAGTATTAAAAAATTTGATGATAATAGCTTAACTCCAAATAATGCAAAAAAATTAAATCATATTAAACTAGCAAGTAAAAATTTAAATCATATCTATCAAAATCTCATAGCATTAAATTTTTTCATACAAAAAGAAAATACCAAGGAAGATATAAATTTGAAAGAACTTTTAGAGCAAAGATTAGAATATTTTGACACTTTAATCTCACAAAAAAATCTCACCATTGAAAAAGAGCTTTTAGAGCAAAATTTCTATGCAAATAAAGAAGAAATACAAATTTTAATCGACAATCTTTTAAGCAATGCTATAAAATATACTAATACCCATAAGAAAATTTATATTTATTTAAAAGAAAAAACACTTAGTATTAAAGATGAAGGTCAAGGTATGAGTCAAAATGAAATGGCTCAAATTTTTACACGCTATAAACGCTTTAATCAAGATCAAGGTGGATTTGGTATAGGCTTGAATTTAGTTAAACAAATAGCTGATAAAAACAATATCAACATTAAAGTTTTAAGCAAAGAGAATGAAGGAAGTGAGTTTATACTTTCTTGGTAAGGATAAAAATGAATATTTGTTTAGAAAAAATAAAAATGGAACAAACTTGGAAAGAATTTTTAAAAGATGAGTTTTTAAAACCTTATTTTTTAGAGATAAAAACTCATTATATTAATACCATAAACGAAGGAAAAACCATATATCCGCCAGCAAATTTAATCTTTAATGCTTTTAACCTAGCTCCTTTACAAGATTTAAAAATCATACTTTTAGGACAAGACCCTTATCACAACCCAAATCAAGCTATGGGTTTAAGCTTTAGCGTGCCAATGGGAGTTAGAATTCCTCCATCTTTGCTTAATATCTACAAAGAATTGCAAAACGACTTAAACATCCCTATAGCAAAACATGGCGATCTTAGCAAATGGGCCAAACAGGGAATTTTACTTTTAAACTCTATCTTAAGTGTAGAAGCAAACAAACCTACTTCACACGCACATTTTGGTTGGCAAAAATTTACCGATGCGGTTATATCAAAACTTAGCAATGAAAAAGAGGGTTTGGTATTTTTACTTTGGGGGAATTATGCTAAAAACAAAAAAGTTTTAATCAACCCTCAAAAACATTTTATCCTAGAAGCGGCACATCCTTCGCCCTTAGCAAGAAATGCTTTTTTAGGTTGCAAACATTTTTCAAAAAGTAATGAAATTTTATTAAAACTTGGTAAAAGTCCTATTGATTGGGATTTAAACTCATAATTTACTTTTAATCTATATACTTTAATAAAATTTTTTATAAAGGATAAATATGAATTGCCCAGTTTGTGTAAATACAGCTTTATTGATGAGCGAAAGAAATGGGGTTGAGATTGATTATTGTCCAAAATGTCGTGGTGTTTGGCTTGATCGTGGTGAACTTGATAAAATCATAGAAAGAAGTTCTTCTCAAAGTACACAACCATCTCATCAACAAAATTATAACCAACAAGCAAACTATCATCACAATAATAGCTATAAATACAAGAAAAAAGAAAGTTGGCTTGGAGAATTATTTGACTTTTAAGCCAAAAGGCTTAAAAGTTTTTATAATTTTACTTTAATCAAGGCATTCTCTGCCATTTTTGGCACCCATAAATACTCACCATCAAAAAACATATCCGCAGGACCTTTTATAGGATTTAACTCTAATTTCATCTCTTTATTATCTTTTAAAGTATAAATATATCCCTGTAAATCTTTGCCCCAACTAGATACTAAAAGATTTTTATCTTTATCATACACAATACCATCAAACTGTTCTATTTTGTTGCTTAATTCTTGAATTTTCTTTGTATTTAAATCAACACTGATAATTTTTCCACCTGCTTTATCGCTTGGATCATAACCTGCTATAAATAAAGTATTTTTATCTATCAGCAATCCATTTGGACCACCATATTTTGAATCTAAATGGATAAAGTTTTCGTATTTTTTATCTTTTAAAAATACCTTATGAATATATCCTGTTCCTGTATCACTCACTAGTAATGTATCATTATCTAAAACTGCTATATCATTTAAAAATATTGCATTTTTTATAGGGAGTTTAAAAATTTCTTTTTTACTTTTTACATCAAAACCATATAAAACATCAATATCTACAACATACAAAGTATCACCTATTTTAGACATACCCTTTGGAGCATTAAGATTTTTGATAAATTCTAATTCTATAACTTTTCCATCTTTATCTAATTTTGAGATAAAACCATCATTATCTTTCCTTAGTGGAGCTAACTCTTTTCCTACATTGGACACATAAACTACACTTTCATCTACATACACACTTTCAGGATGTGCAAAACCTTTAAATTCTTGAACCTCTAAAGCATTTGCACTACAAAATGCAAATAAAGCTAAAGCTAAAATACTTTTTTTCATATTGTTACCTTTCTTAATTTTTATTCACAAATTTTAATATAATTTAAAAATAAAATCTATCATTTTTAAGATAAAAAATATAAGTTTTTTGATTTTTGTTCTTGTTTTGGAGTAATACCATATCTTTTTTTATATCTTGCTATAAACCAAGCAGGAGAATTAAACCCAAGTTCGTGACAAATTTGAGTAATATTCTTAGTAGAAAACTCTAATAGAAATTTGGCTTTTTCAAAGCGTTTATTATCAAGCCATTCCTTAGGACTTATACCAAAACTTTGTTTAAAATTGCGACTAAAACTTGCTATATCCATTTTACTAAATTTAGCCATAGAAGCTACATTTTCAAAATCATTTTGACAATATGCAAACATCTTATAAAGATCTAATTTAAAACCGTTTAAGATAGTCTTTAAAAAAGCTAGAAATTCTGCATTATCCTCACTATATAGCAAAGATAAAAACAATTCTTCAAATTTCAATCTAAGCAAATATTCATTATTTTTAGAAGTGCTTATACAAGGTAAAAACGACTGAAAAATACTCTTAGTTACAGAATCTGTTTTTAGGCTAAACAAACTTTTAGCACACTTTAAAGAGTTTAGCTTATAAATTAAATCTTGATATTTAAAAACAAGTTCTATTAAAACACTCTCTTTAAAACTCAAAATAATAGACTCATATGTATTTGCCTCATTTAGATAATCTCTAATAGAAAAGGAATTTTTTGTAAAAAAAATAATTTCATCTTTATTTACTTTAAAATGATTATCAATAGTATAAATACCTTTAGAACCTTCTAATATAAAAACCAAAGCATAGTCTTCAAATACGATTTCTATATTTCTATTACTTGAATTTTTTTGATAATAACATAACGACAGTAATGAATTTTTTAAAATATTTTGACTAACTTTTTTAAAGTCTCTTGGAAAAACTAACATTTTGACCTTTTTATAAGTTTTTTGATTATTATATTTTATAAAAAATAATTTTTTATTAATATTATATGTTACAATAAAATAATTTTTAACAAAAGGAGAGAAAATGAAAAAAATTATACTAGGCTCTTTACTGGCATCAAGTTTCTTAATTGGGGCAAATTTAGAAAATTTTGATCCAAAAGCACAAAAAGATCATTTAGTTATCAAAATGGAAATTCTTGATAAAAATGCCAACAAAAACGCAGGTGAAGTAGTAGCGGTACAAACTTCTTATGGAGTAGCATTTTACCCAAATCTTCAAGGTTTAGAAAGTGGAATTCATGGTTTTCATGTTCATGCGAATGCTGATTGTGGAGCAACTGATAAAGGTTTAGGTATGAAAGCAGGTGGCCACTGGGATCCTGAAAAAACTGATGCACATTCAAGTCCATGGGATGATAAAGGACATAAAGGAGATTTACCGCCACTTTATGTAGAAAAAGATGGGAAAACAACTAATCCTGTATTAGCACCAAAAATCAAAACTCTTGATGAGCTTAAAAACCATGCTCTAATGATACATTTTGGAGGAGACAATCACAGTGATCACCCAGCTGCACTTGGCGGTGGTGGTGCTAGAATGGCTTGTGGGGTTATTAAATAAATACACATACTAAAGGCTTTTTAGCCTTTAGTATCATTTAAAAAGCTTAGTAAAATCAAAATCATTTATAAGATCATGGCTTGATCCACCAAAACTTTGACTAGGACTATAAGTAGCAATAGCTACTGCAAGCTCACTAAGCATAGAAGCTATTTCTTCTCTTTTATCAACTATATAAGCTTTCATACCTTCATAATCACTTGTTTCTAAAATTTTTAAAGGATTGTAAATTTCAAAAGCAAAAGCCTTTGAACCAACATTTACATTATAATTATTATCAAATAAAGCATTGCCTAAAAATGAGCAACTATCTACTATTTTCAAACTTTCACTCGCGATTAAAACTTTATCTTGCACATCTTCATAATTTTTATCTTCTAAAAGTTTTGAAATTTTTTTCAATGAAGAATCTAAAATTTGCAAAGCACCGACAAAATCATTTGCATCGGTAATATCTTGACTAAATTTTTGTGTTTGGTGTTTTAAATTCGCACCATCTATACTTGAACCTACTTGTCCTAAATGTTTTTGCAAGATTTCTAATTCATCTCTCATAATACACCTTCCTTGTTATTGCTATAGCAAGAAAAGCATTTTTTATTCCAAATTTTGATTTATCCAAATCCTAAAATCTTTAGCAAAAAGCAAAAAAACCTCATCATAGTTTTGGATTAAAATTTGAGGATTATTATCATTTAATTCTTTTTCGTAGTAAAAATACTTACTCGCTATAAGTTTTTTGGTGTTTATTTGCACTAAATTTAAATTAATACCAAACTTTATTTTAGAATGCATCTCATCACTAAAATCTTGCTCTAATATATCTACTTTGCTCTCTAAAACATAATCAGCACTAGCTAGACTATCTTGATTTAAAACTGCTTTAAATACCCCCAAATCTTGCAAATGAAATTCCAAAAAAGATTTTATCATTAAAGCAGGATTTTCTTTCCAAAAATGATAAGCATAGGTATTAATAGCATAATCTTTTTTATAAAAAATTTCATTAGTATAAGCCAACCCTTTAGGTAAGGAAACTATGATAGTTGCATTTTTTTTATTTTGACTTTGTTCTAGCTTTTCTAAATTAATACTAAAGTATTTATTTGCAGGTAAAGTTTGACTTGGACTAATCAAAGAGCAAGCACTAAAAAGAATAGCTATTAAACTAATATATAAAAATTTCATTTTATTCTCCTGGAGCATATTGAGTTGCTTTATCTTTATAAATTACATTTGAAGGATTTTGCTTTAGACTATTTAATAATTGCGTAAAATCCAAAAATAAAACTCTTAAAATATCTAAATTTTCATTTAAAAGCATTCTGCTTTTATTAAGCTCATTAAGTTGGCTATTAGCATTGTTTAAAAAATTTGAAAATTCATCTGCACTTTTGCCAAGTTTAGAGCTTGTTTTATTTAAATTTGCTAAAAATGCTGGCGCATTAGCATTTAAATGTGCAGATAACTCTGATGAATTTTGTAAAATTTGCTCGATATTTTTTAAATTTTTATCGCTTAAAAGATTTTCTAGCTTAAGTTTTGAGACATTAATAAGCTCTAAGAGATTATTTGCTTGCTTATCTATACTTGTCAAAAAACTTTCTTTTGATGTTATAATAGGATAAGTATCATCATCTGCTTTTAAGACGCTAGCTTCTTCACTTCCGCCTGCAAGTTGAATAAATTTAAATCCTGTTATACCTTGAATTTGCAAGCTTGCATAAGTATCTGTTTTAACAACTAAACTAGAATCAAGCTTAACTAAAATTTTTACTCTTAGTTGCTTGCTCGAGCTATCTATGCTAATATTTTCGACACTGCCAACATCAACCCCTAAAAATTTAACCGGAGCTTTTACACTAAGTCCTGCAACTGATTCTTCCATATAAATTTCATAATATTTGAATGTCTCATCTTTTAAATTCCCATACCACACTATAAAAAACAAGCTGATAAAAAACAACACACAAACAAAAATTCCGATCAGAATATAATTTGCTTTATTTTCCATTATTGCATAAACCTCTCATAAAGTCTTGGATTTTGCTCTTGTAAAGCTTCAACATTTCCCAAAAAACCAACTTTTTTATTCTCTATAATCAAAAAGCGATTTAATACATTTTTCATACTTTCCTTATCATGAGTAATCAAAACCACACATAGTTTAAAACTTTGCTTTAAGTTCAAAAGCAATTCATCAAATTCTCTTGAACTATAAGGATCAAGCCCTGAAGTTGGCTCATCTAAAAAAAGCAATTTAGAATCAAGCGCTAAAGCTCTAGCTATGGCCACTCTTTTTTTCATACCCCCACTTAACTCACTTGGATAAAGCTTAGCCACACTCTCATCAAGCCCCACCATCTTAAGCTTCATCATAGCTATTTCTTTGATATCATTTTTATTAAGCTTTGTGTATTCAACTAAAGGTATGCTAATATTTTCAAGTATATTAAAAAAGCTAAATAATGCTCCATATTGAAAAACAACACCCCATTGTTTTTGCAAAAATAAAGCATCTTCATCACTTATATTTTTTAATTTCTTACCCAAAATTTCATACTCACCCTTATCAAAATGCTCAAGCATTAACATTTGTCTTAAAAGTACAGATTTACCACTACCACTACCACCTAAAATGCCAAAAATTTCATTATCATGCACTTCAAAGCTAATATCTTCATGTACACATTTGCTTCCAAAATAAGTGCTAATATTTTTAGCTTTTATAATCAAAATCCAGCCTTTGTTAAAAATACAGAAAAAATTGCATCAAAAGCTATCACCCAAAAAATAGCATTTACCACACTTTTTGTCGTATAAACACCTATGCTTTCGGTAGTTTTTTGCACAAAAAATCCTCTAAAACAAGCAATAGAAGCAATCAAAAATCCAAAAATAGGTGCTTTTATAAGCCCTATGATGATATGTTTTAACTCCACTGCTTCTTTAAAACGACTCATAAACTCACTCGCACTAATTTCTAAACTAAACCAAGCAACTACAATTCCACCTATAATGCTTAAAATATCAGCTACTATTACTACTAAAGGCATAGCAAGTGCTAAGGCTAAAACCCTAGGTAAAATGATAAACTCACTTTCTTTAAAACCCATAGTTTTCATCGCATCTATTTCATCAGTAAGCTTCATTACTCCAATTTGGGCTGTATAAGAACTTGCACTCCTACCAGCTATAACTATAGCACTAATTAATGGCGCAAGTTCTCTAGTGGCAGAAATTCCCATTAAATCAACAATATAAATATTAGCTCCAAATTGTGCAAGTTGATACGCAGCTTGATAAGCAAGCACTACACCGACAAGTAATGAAGTTAGCATAATAATAGGTAAAGCATTAATAGCACTATTTTCTACATGATATAAAAATGCCTTAAAGCGAAGTTTTTTAGGATTTAAAAGTGTTTTAAAACAAGTATAAATAATAAGCCCAATGAAATTTAAAAACTGCACCAAAAGCACAAAAGATTCAACAACCTTTTTTCCTAAATTTTCAAAAAAATCTTTGATTGTTTTTTTATCTTCATGAGAATTATAAAAGCTTTTATAGTGTTTTTGACAAAGTTCAAAAAGCTTAGCATGCTCACTTTTAAGATTTACTCTACTAAGCTCAAAACCTTTTTGCTTAAGTTCATTTTCTAAAGCTAGAAAATACCTAATCCCAGCAGTATCTATAAAATCTAAATTTGCATAATCAAAAATAATATTTTTTTGAGTAGGAAAATCTAATTTTTCTAATTTTCCTACACTAGTTTTATCCCATATACCAAAAACACTAAAAACACATTCTTGGTTTTTAATGTCTTTGATGATTTTATTTTTCATTACATAGACTTAAAATATATGAGCTTAATTTCTCCTCACTAAATCCAAAATGCTCAAATACATCTTTATCTTTACCACTCTCACCAAAACTTTCTATACCATAAAACTCATCACAAATTCTATAAAGTTCATTTGAATTTGCAGCTTCCACGCCTATAACCTTACCTTGTAAAATTCTTTCTTTATAAGACTTTTCTTGAGCAATAAATAACTCATAACAAGGCATAGAAACTACATTAGCAACCACACCTTTTTCTTTTAAAATCTTAGCTGTTTTTACACACAATGATACTTCACTACCACTTGCTAAAAGTGTAAATTGTGCATTTGCGTTTTCTTCTAATAAATAAGCCCCATTTTCCACATCTCCAAAAACAGGCTCACTTAAAGCGCTTAATTTTTGACGTGATAAAACAAAAACACTTGGCATATTAGTTTTAAGTGCAATCTGCCATGCTTTGACATTTTCAACCCCATCAGCTACTCTAAATGTCAATGAATTTGGCATAGCTCTAAAAGTGCTAAGTTGCTCTATAGGTTGGTGTGTTGGGCCATCTTCGCCCACACCTATGCTATCATGAGTAAAAATGAAAAAATGTTTAACCCTCATCAAAGCTGCTATTCTTGCAGCAGGTTTTAAATACTCGCTAAATATAAAAAAGGTAGCACAATAAGGCAAAAACAAACCATATCTAGCAAAAGCATTTGATATCGCAGCCATTGCATGCTCTCTTATACCATAGTGGACATTTTTTCCATTTGGAAAATCGCCCATATCTTTAAGTTCAGTTTTATTTGATGGACCTAAATCTGCACTACCACCTAAAAATCCCGGTAAAGCTTTAGCGATAGCATTTAAAATCATACCATTACTATCTCTAGTAGCTAAATCTTGTCCTTTAAAATCAGGAAATTGTATTTTTGAAAAATCAGGCTCTAAAAGCTCTTTTAATAAAGCTTGTTTTTCTGTATTTAAATTTTGCACTTTTTGATTCCACTTAGCTTGTGCTAAATCCCCAAGTTCTATTGCAGTGCTAAAGCGAATTTTAACTTCTTCTGGGATTTCAAAAGTTTTTTGCGGATCAAAACCTAAAACTTCTTTTGCCTTTTTTATAAGCTCTTCACCCAAAGGTGCTCCGTGAGAATGATGACTTCCCTCAAGATCTAAAGCTCCTTTAGCTATGGTAGTATGAGCGATGATTAAACAAGGCTTTTTACTTTCTTTAGCAGTTTTTAGTGCTAAATCAATTTGCTCAAAATCATGCCCATCTATCTCGAGTACTTCAAAATTTTGCGCTCTAAAACGCTCTTTTACATTTTCATTAAAAGCAATAGCCACATCACCTTCGATTGAAATATTATTGCTATCATAAATGATGATTAAATTATCAAGTTTGTGAAGTCCTGCTAAAGAACAAGCTTCATAAGAAATTCCTTCTTGTAAATCCCCATCACCACATAAACAATATACTTTGTGATTGATAATATCTTCACCCAAAAGCAAACTTGCCTTTTTAGCTGCCATAGCAAAGCCAACCGCATTTGCAATGCCTTGTCCTAAAGGTCCTGTAGCGATTTCAACACCTGGAGTGAAAATTTCGGGATGACCTGGAGTTTTAGAGTGTAATTGACGGAAATTTTTTAAGTCCTCTAAACTTACATCATAACCACTCAAATGCAAAAAGCTATAAAGCAAAGCACTAGCATGACCACCTGAAAAGACTAATCTATCGCGATTTAACCATGTAGGATCTTTTGGATTATGCACTAAATGAGTACTTAAAACACTTATAATATCTGCTAGACCCATAGGTGCACCTGGATGGCCCGAATTTGCCTTTTGTATCATATCCGCACATAAAAATCTTATAGTGTTGGCTTGTTTTTGTAACATTGTTTAACCTTTTAAATATTTATCAATCAAAATTTGAAGCTCATTAACAAGCTTAGAGTCTAAATTTTTCATTTTTTCTTCACATAGTGCAATTTTATCATCTTTTGCCTTTTTAGCACCTTCTAAACCTAAAAGTTTTACAAAAGAATTTTTGTGCAAGTCATTATGAGTTGGCTTTCCTGCTTCTTGAGTATCTAAAGTCGCATCGATAATGTCATCATTGATTTGAAAAACTAATCCTATCAAAAGCCCTATTTCATAAATTTGCTCGCATTCTTTTTCATCTAACTCACAAATTTCACAACCCATTTTTAAAGCCGCTGCGATTAATCTTGCAGTTTTATGAATGTGTAAAAACTCAACTTGTTCTAAATTTAAAGGCATGTCTTCAAAATAACAATCAATAGCTTGCCCGATAATCATACCGCCAAGCCCTGCATTAAAAGCTAAAGTTTCTATGAGTTTTAATTTAACATTTTCTTTTAAATCAAGTCTTGAAAGCAGTAAAAAAGCTTCGGTATTTAAAGCATCACCTACTAAAATAGCTGTGGTTTCATCGTATTTTTTGTGTAAAGTTTGCTTTCCTCTGCGCAAAGAAGCATTATCCATAGCAGGTAAATCATCATGTATTAAAGAGTAAGTGTGGATAAATTCCAAAGCCAAAGCCGCATTTAAAGCCTTTTCAAACAAAGCAGGATTTTTAGCATTCACTATCCCTAAAAGCAGTTGAGCTCTAAAATGCTTCCCACCAGCTTCTAACATCCATTTTAAAGCTTCATTGAAAAACGGATGAAAGCTTTGAATTTTAGGAAAATTTTGCTCTAAATGCTGTTTGAATTTTTCTAAAATCACTTACTTAGCCTTATAAAAAAGTCAAAATATCCTTTATTAAAATGCTCAAAATCATTATTTTTCGCCGAAGGGATATTACTTGCTTGTCTTGAAACTAAAACATCAAAAGTATTAGCTTGAGTTAATATGGTTTGAAGTTCATTGAAATTGTTGATTTTTTGATTATTAATTCTTAAAATTTTATCCCCTTTCATAAATCCAGCCATTTGCGCTTTAGAATTTGGAGTTACTTCTGTAACATTCATTTTCATATCTACGCGCAATCCTAGATTACTATAAAAAGAAGTTGGTTTAGCTTGAACTACTTTTTTAGGTTTAGCAAAAACCCCCAAATCTTTATCAAAAACTGTCGTGGAAATATTTACATCTTTATTATCTCTTAGCATATTAAAGTACAAAGTTGCACCACGATCAGCAAACAAAATTTTCTCATTTAGCTTTCTTAAATCATCATAAACTTGTCCATCTACACTCACAAGCTCATCATTAAGCAAAAATTGTCCGTTTTTGCGCACATTTTTTACATAAATTTTGCCATCACGCATATCAAAATCCACACCTATATCACCCCAATAAACATCAGGATATTTTGCAAAGTGTTTTAAATAACGATTACCTATGAGCTTGCCATCTTCTAAAGTTATACCTAACATTTTACAACATGGCGAGTTAAGCTCTCCGATTTTAGAAGTAAAATCAAGCTGATCACGCTCTGTTAAACTTTGTCCAAAATACTTCAAATGCCCTATATAGCTTTTATTGCTATCTAAAATTCCCACCCAGCTATTGCGCGTTAATTCTTCTTCATCTCCCATAAGAGCAGGGATTAAACTAAAATCTGTCTTTACCAAATATAAATTTAAAAAAGGATCATACTTGGTATAGCTGTTTAATTTCGCGTTTTTAGTTTTAACCACTGCTAGAGTATTTTCATTTAAAGCAAAGGCAGGTAAACCCTCATAAATTAACATACTAGCTTTGTTTTTTTCATAACAACCCAAAAAATCATTAAAAGTCGGTCTTGGTACAGCAAAAAGTACACAAGTTATACCCAAAATACAAAGTAAAATTCTCATAGCATTCCCATTCCGCTAAATAAATTACTAGCCATTGATTTTTTATTTTGTTCTACCATTTTCATCACATCATTCATCGCTGCTATTAATAAAATTTGCATAGATTCTTTATCTTCAAGCAAAGAATCATCAATATTTATATCGATGATTTCACCTTTTCCATTAGCACTAACTTTTACTAAACCACCGCCACTTTTTGCACTAAATTCTTTTTTTAAAGCCTCTTGCTCTAATTCATTTGCTTTCTCTTGAGCCTTAGTTAAAAGCTCACCCATTTTAGAAAAATCCATATTTTCAAACATTTATTTTCCTTCTTTTAATATCTCTAATACTACTTCTTTATCATTAAAAGGATATTTTACACCCTTAATCTCTTGATAAGTCTCATCACCCTTACCTAAAATCACCACAAAATCATTTTTAGTTTTAAGTTTTAATGCTTTTTTTATCGCTTCTTTTCTATCACATTCTATAAAAACACTCTCATCTTTTTCTATGCCACTTAAAATATCATTAATGATATCTATAGGCTCTTCTGAACGCGGATTATCACTTGTGATGATAAGGTTTTTAGCATAGTGTTTGGCAATTTTAGCCATTAACGGACGCTTAGTTTTATCTCTATCTCCCCCTGCTCCAAAAACTACAATCAAATCACGATACTTTAAAGCATCTAAAACTTTTTCTATACCATCAGATGTATGGGCAAAATCTACAATCACATCTTTTGCGACTACTTGCATTCTACCTTCAATGCCACCAAAATTACTAATGGCCTTTTCAAGCTCTTTTAAATTTGGTTTTACAAGTTCATTCACACAAGCACTTGCAGCTAAAAGATTATAAAGATTAAAAAGCCCCACCAAAGAAGAGTCAATCATAAAAGTTTCTTTTCCAAAATTTACCACAGCTTCAATGCCGTTTTTTAAAGCATAAGCTTTAATGTGATAATAACTTGGATTTTCTACTCCGTAAGTAAAAGCACCTTTGACATTAAAATTTATAGCTTTTGCATCTTTATTGATAAATTTCATACATTCATCAGTAAAAAAACTTTCTTTTGCCACTTGGTAGTTTTGAAAATCCCCATGAAAATCTAAATGATCTTGAGTGATATTAGTAAAAATTTTAGCCTTAAACTCAAGCCCTTCAATGCGGTTTTGCACCAAAGCATGCGAACTTACTTCCATAATTAAAAATTCACATTTTTCCTTACTTGCTAAAGATAAAAGCTCTAAAGTTTGCAAAATAGGAGCAGTAGTTAAGCCTTTTGGAGTGATATTTTTATCATTTATAAAACTACCCCTAGTTCCCATCAAAGCGCATTTATAACCTAAATCAAGCAAGATAGAATAAATAGCACCTGCAGTAGTTGTCTTGCCGTTTGTGCCTGTTATGCCTATGATTTTTATATTTTCATCTATATTTAAAAGTTTCTTACACTCAGCTATACTTATAATTTTTGCTTGTTTTTCTAAAGCTTGATGAAGAAATTTTTCATTTTGAACAGTTTTTAAGAAAAAACAATCTTTTTCGCATTCATTAGAATTATCACAAATGAAAGTATTTTCAATCTTTACTATCATAATTTAATTCCTTGATTTTCTCACTAAGCTTGATAAATCTATAATTAGAATAAAAATGCGCTGAAACATCTTCCATATAGGCTACAAGCATATCTTTATAACCATGCTCTAAAAGTTTTTCTAAAAAATCCACAAAGTCTTCTTTATCATTAATGATAAGTTTATTTGATATTATAACATTTTCTAAAGCTTGTTTAAACCCAACTTTTGCTTCACTCAGTAAAAAATCTTGATAACTCAAACCCTCAAAATCCTCACTATCTTCTTCAAACTGCACACTTTGACTAAGATTAATGAGTTTTTCTAAGTCTTTATCTACTTTAGTATTTTTATAATTTTGCATAAAAAATTCAAAAAAAACAAAAGCTTCTTCAGGGCTTTTTAACGCCAAATCACAAATACTAATAAAAGTCAAAAGTCTTTTGTTTTTACGCTTTTCATAAGCAAGAGAAAAATACATCTTAGCATTTTTAAAATCTTTTTTATAAAAACACTCTATGGCTATTTTTTTATAATTTTGCAAATTCGCTTTCCCCGCCTGCTAAATTTACTATAGAAATATCTGGATGTATGTCGATTTTAAGCTGTTTTTCCAAACCGTATTTTAAAGTCGTCCCACTAGCTGGACAGCCATGACAAGCTCCGGTTAATTTTACATAAACTACACCATTTTTTACACCTAAAAAATCAAGCCCCCCGCCATCATTTTCTAAAATATGCATAGTTTTAGCTAGACTTACTTTTACAGGCTCGATTAATTCCTCATCACTAAAAGGCATATTCATAACTTTTCCTTGATTATTTTTAGTTTAATTTTATCTTATTTGCCTTTAAAAAATGTAAATTATTGCTTATTTTAAATTCTTTTACTATACAATGATAAAAATATTTTAGGAATACTTATGCAACAGCACACACAGATAAAAGGTTTTGAAAAACTCAAGCTTATTATAATTTTGGCTTTTTTATCATCTATTGCACCACTTTCAACTGATATGTATTTGCCTGCTTTAAATGAAGTAGAAAAAAGCTTTCAAACCAATTCTTTTTATACTCAACTTTCCCTTGCAAGTTTTTTCATAGCCTTTTCTTTGGGTCAGCTTTTTTATGGGCCATTAAGTGATGTATATGGCAGAAAAAAACCTTTATACATAGGACTTTTTCTTTTTATTTCTTCGAGTATTGCTTGTGTTTTGGTTGATTCTATTCATGCTTTTATAGCTTTGCGTTTTTTTGAAGCTTTGGGAGGTTGTGTAGGCGTAGTTGTAGCAAGAGCTATAGTAAATGACGTTTTTGAACTTAAAGAGGCGGCAGGAATTTATGCACTAATGATGGTTTTTACCTCTTTAGCTCCTATGCTCTCACCTACTTTTGGTGGGATTTTGCTTGAGTTTTTTTCTTGGCGTAGTATATTTTTGACATTATTTATTTTAGGTTTTATTTTGTTTATGCTTGTTATTTTTGCTTTAAAAGAAAGCAATCATAATACTAAAGGAAAAAAATTTAATCATAAAGAAGTTTTAAAAGGTTATAAAAAAATTTTAAAAGACCGTCGTTTTGTGGTGTATTTGCTTTGCGGTAATTTAATCTTTGCAGGTTTTTTTGCTTATTTAACCGGATCATCTTTTATTTTTACACGTATTTTTAATCTTAGTGAACAACAATATGCTATACTTTTTGGTATAAATGCATTAGGCTTTGTGATATTTGCAAATATCAACGCAAGATTAGCTCTTCGTTTTTCTCCTTATTATATACTACCTAGATCTTTTATGATGATTACTTTTTTAACTTTTTTACTCATTTTAGGAGCAACTTTTGATCTAGGTTTTTGGGCTTTTGAAATTCCTTTATTTTTGATTATAGCAAGTTTAGGTTTTATCCTGCCAAACACCACCACTTTAGCTATGGCAAGATCAAAACAAAATGCAGGTAGTGCTTCAGCACTCTTAGGTGCAGCACAATTTGCTATGGCAGGAGTGATGGCATTTTTAGTAAGTCTTTTAAATGCTAATACACCTATATTTTTATCACTTATTTTAGGCACTTGTGCGTTTTTATCTTTGGTTTCTTATCTTAGTTTAATCAATAAAAGAAAGCTAAATAAAATCAAAAAGAAGTTAAGCGTGATTTCTCACGCTTAATTAAGCAATATTTTTGAAAAGATTCACTGACTATATCGAACCTTTTTTAAAAAACTTTATATTTATTTTCAAAACACTTATAAACAATTTATGTTAAAATTTCTCATCAATCAATAAAGGCTTTATTAATGAAAAAAATAGCTACTATTTTTGCAAGAGCCGAAGGATGTGGAAAAACTACCTTGTATTATAATGAACTTGAAAAAAACAAAGACTTTGGACTTAGAATCAACATCGATGAAATCGTAAGTAGCTTTGGCGACTGGAAAAATCAAGAAGATCAATTTAGAGCTTCAAGGATAGCCATTAAAATGCGTAAAAACTATATCAAAAAAGCTTATGATTTTAACCAAGAAACCACACTTTGTGGCACTAGCATTTTATCTTTATTCAAAAAGCTACAAAAAATTCTTACACTATAAATCTTTACTACATCGGACTAGACTCTCCAAACACAGCAAAACAAAGAGTTAAAATTCGCGTAGCTAAAGGCGGGCATGATATAAAAGAAGAACTTATAGAAAAAAGATACTATGAATCTTTACAAAATTTTAACACCGTTGCTAAATTCTGTAATCACATTACTATTTTTGACAATACTCAAAATTATAAAAAACTCTTAGAATTTAAAAACAGCAAGCTAGAAATATTTGAAACTACCAAATGGCTAGAACCATTAATGATAAATTTTAAAAATCCAAGTTTATAAATTTTTATTTTAACTTGTCGATATGCAAATCATGCTACTCACTCCTTAAGGCAAGAAAGAAGTGAGTTAGCAATAGATTGAAGGCTTCAAGGCTATCAAGTATTACAAGGCTACCTCGATAACCTTGTAAAGCTTGATCCCAAGGTTTTTAAAACCTTGGGTTATAATTATTGTTTTAATTGAAGCAAAGTATTTAAAAGCTGATCACTTGTAGTAATCGTTTTTGAGTTTGCTTGATAACCTCTTTGGATTACAATAAGCTCAGTTAATGCACGACTTAAATCCACGTTTGACATTTCTATAGCTGAGCCTTTTAAGCCCCCTCTACCACCTTCACCAGCATGGCCTATAGTAGGACTACCTGAGTTAGCAGTTGCTTTGAAAAGGTTATTACCCATTTCTTCAAGACCCATATTATTTGGAAAAGTAGCTAGAGCAACCTTAGCTAGAGCTAGAGTTTTACCATTTGTAAATTCTCCATAGATATAACCATTCTCATCAGTTCTTAATGCATCTGGCTTTAAGTTACCACCTGTGTAACCATCAGTTTCTTGTTTAGTGGTAGCTGAGTCTTTATCATAGCTTGTTAAACCATCAAAACCACCTGTTGTACCAAAGTCAAGTTTTATAACTTGATCTGGTTTTGAGCCGTTATTTCCGGTGAAATTTAATACATTTGGCGTATAGCTTTGAAGTGATCCATCATTACCAAATCTTAAATTTCCTACTACTATATTTCCTGGAGCTCCATCACCACTGAAGTTAATCTCTGCAGGCTCAGGCACTGAGATGATGATAGACCATTCAGCCCCACCATCTGCTGTTTTAGTCTGCTTAGTAAATTGTACAGTTAACTCATGTCTAGTTCCTAATGAGTCAAAGATTTCTATACTAGCAGTATGCGCTGAAAGATACATGTCTTGAGAGTATTTTTCATTATTACCTGCATTGAAATTTCCATCTAGCGCACTAAACATCGCTGTGAATTTATCATTTGTAGCGATTTTATTAGTTTCATTAGAATAACCTGTAACTTTAAAAGTCATATCCTTAGCACCTTCTTGAGCTGGATTAACTATCTTAAATCTACCATCACTCTCCACTGTCACAGCAACACCGGTATTAGCATCATCTCCTCTAGGTTCTATTGTTCCATCACCATCATAATCCACTGCCCATCTAGCATCCCTTTGCAAAAGCTCCCTTAAATCTTCTGTAGTATGAAAAACTCTTTGTCCTGTAGGACTTGGAAAATTTTCTTGACCAGCAGTAGCAGTTGGATTTGGATTAGCACCTATGTCCACACTATTTGAACTATAAATATACTCGTGTGCTGTTACTACATTAATAGGTTGCGCTGCTCCTCCTATTAAATCTGTTCCAGGTTGAACTGGAAAAGGATTAACATTGCTATCTGCTCCAGTTCTAATAGATTGTCCAGCAGTATTAGCAGCCCCTAGTGTAATGTTTATATTTTTAGATTTTGCCGTTGTTCCTGTGCTATTATCATTAGTAAAAGTCATCTTACCATCTACTATAGAAGCTACTACACCAGTTTCTGCTGTCTTAGCATTGATAGCATTTATAAAAGTGTCCTTACCAACACCTGTAGCATTTATATGCACACCATTTATAGTTATATCTAAAACTGCTGGCTGTTGAGTTCCATTAGCATCTGTAAATCCCCAAAAAGTATATTCCGTATCCGGTTGAAAATTAGCTTGCTCAGTAGGTAAATCAGTATTAAAAGTGTTTCCACTAGTCCACTTAGCATCAGCATAACTTACCCATATACCTTGTCCGTCTCTTAAATTCAAGCCTTCACCCTGAGCATTAAACACCACACCCATGTCTACACCTTTTTCGGTTACTTGGGCTCCACTTTTTGAAGTAGTGTAAAACTCAGTATGCCCCGTATCATTTTCATCTATAGGTTTACCTATATCATCTCTTTTACCATGAGTTGAATCTAGTGCATAAATAGGACGCTTAGCAGAAGCATTCATACCTAAAGTATTACCACTATCTAAATTCGCTGTAAGTTTTACTGAAGTACTTGGTCTAGCAGGCATACTCATACCAGGTGGGATCACTATATCGCCCACTGAAGTTGAAGAGTCAATTTGTCCTGTTTCTTGATTATAATTCCAACCTTGAACGGTGTAGCCGTTATTATCTACGAAATTTCCTACTGCGTCTGTTTTAAAGTCCCCTGCACGAGTAAAAAACTGTGTTGTGCCACCATCATTTGAAACGATGAAAAATCCATCCCCATTAATAGCCATATCGGTGTTTTTGTCTGTAGTTTGGATATTACCTTGAGAGTGAATTCTAGTAGTAGAATTTACACCCGCACCAAGTCCAACTTGCATAGGGTTTTTACCACCTAGGTTGCCATCTGGAGCTGTAGCTATCTTAGAAGTTTGGCTCATAAGCGTTGAGAAATCCGCACGAGAATACTTAAAACCAAATGTATTAACATTGGCTATGTTGTTACCTTCTACATCCATTGCGTATTGATGCGCTTGGAGTCCTGAAACCCCAGCCCAAAGAGATCTCATCATAATTAAATCCTTTAAAAAATATTGCTTTGTGAATATCTCACAATCTTCTATTGCTTAGCAGATATAAAGCAATAAGTGTTCCAAAATACAAGTAAAATGAAATAAAAAAGTAAAAAATAAATCAAAATTAGATTTTAATGTGTAAAGTTTTTTAAAAATTACTCGATATAGTTAGTGAATCTTTTCAAAAATATTGCTTAATTAAGCGTGAGAAATCACGCTTAACTTTTATTTCTTTCTTTTAATTTAGCAATCACATCGTTTAAACTCAAATCCGCATCAGCTAATAACACTTCTAAATGATAAAGCAAATCAGCAGCTTCATTTATAAGCTCATCTTTGTCTTTAATAGTAGCAGCCAAAGCGGTTTCAACGCCTTCTTCGCCTACCTTTTGTGCTATGCGTTTAGTGCCTTTTGAAAAAAGTTCAGCCGTGTAAGAAGAACTTGCGCAAGTGTTTTTACGTGAATTAATCAGTCTTTCAAGACGCGATAAAAACACAAAATCAGCTTTTTTAGAAAGCGTTTCAAAACAAGAAGTATCGCCTGTATGACAAGTAGCACCTTGAGCTTTTACAAGGATTAAAATACAATCTCTATCACAATCAAGCCCCATATCTATGATATGTAAAAAATTTCCACTTTGCTCACCTTTCATCCACAAACGCTCTTTAGTGCGTGAGTAAAATACAACCTTTTGGTGCTTAAAACTCTCTCTTAGAGCTTGTTCATTCATAAAACCTTGCATTAAAACTTCACAAGAATGATAATCTTGTATGATCACAGGAACAAGGTTATTAACCTTTTGCCAGTTAATGCTTTTTATAAATTCTTCTTCATTTATCTTCATAGCTTTTCCTTTTAAATACGAATTTGTATGCCTTGATCTTTTAAAAATAGTTTTAATTCTTTAATATCTATAAGTTTTTTATGAAACACAGAAGCTGCCAAAGCTCCATCAACACCAAATTTAAAAGCGTCTAAAAAATGCTCTTTAGCTCCTGCGCCACCGCTTGCTACTAAAGGCACAGGACAAATTTGTCTAACTTTAGCAAGTTGATCAAGATCATAACCCTTTCTCATGCCATCTTGATTCATCATATTTAGCACGATTTCACCCGCTCCTAACTCGCATACTTGCTTTACCCATTCTAGTGTTTTTTTACCACTATGATGAGATTTGCTCTCATCTCCGGTGTATTTATAGACTAAAAGCTCATTATTTTCATCTTTAAAAGTATCTATGCCTACGACTACACATTGTACTCCAAAGTTTTTTGCAAGGCGTGAGATCAAATCAGGGTCATTTAAAGCAGGGGAATTAATAGAAATTTTATCAGCACCATTTGCTAAAAGCTCTTTTGCATCATCTTCACTTTTTATGCCCCCTGCAACACAAAATGGTATAGAGATATTTTGTGCTACTTTGCTTACCCAAGTTCTATCAATGCGCTCATTTTTAACTGAAGCTGTTATATCATAAAATACAAGCTCATCAATGCCATTTTGTGAGTAAAATTTAGCAAGCTCGATGATATCGCCCATATCTTCATGGTTTTTAAACTGCACCCCTTTAACTACTCTACCATCTTTTACATCTAAACATGCGATTATGCGTTTTGCAAGCATTCTTGAGCCTCCTTTATGCTAAATTCTTTATCAAGCAAGGCTTTACCTACGATGATACCACTTACTATGCCATTTAACTTTTTAAAATCTTCTAAGCTTGCCACGCCTCCACTTGCTTGGGTTTGCAAATGTGGGAATTTCTCATGTAAAGCTTTATATAAAGTGATATTTGCTCCACTCATCGTGCCATCTTTAGAAATATCTGTGCATAAGATATGTTTTACATCTTTATAAAAATTTAAAAGCTCAAATAATTTTTCATCGCTTGTTTTACTCCATGCATCAACAGCCACAAAAAACTCATCTTTAATACAAATACTATCAAGTGCTAAGACTATATTTTCTACGCCAAATTCATTTAAAAGCTCTTGTGTAAAGGCTTTGTTTTTAACCGCTAAAGAGCCTATAACTACGCGTTTAACACCGCTATCAAACAAAGCTTTAACCTCATCTTTAGTGCGAATTCCTCCACCTACTTGAAGATTTACTCTAATTTTTGAAGCTAGCTTTTCTATGAGTTTTAGTTGTCTTTTACTAGGATCTTTTGCACCACTTAAATCCACCAAATGAAGCCAAGCAATGCCTTGAGCCTCATACTCTTGAAATTTAGCTAAAGGATCAAAGCTGTATTCTTGCTTTTTAGTATAATCTCCTTTATAAAGCCTTACTACTTTGCCATCTATTAAGTCTAATGCTGGAATGATTTGAGTTTGCATTTTTACCTACATATTTATGAAATTTTTTAATAATACTTCACCCGCTTCACCACTTCTTTCAGGGTGAAACTGCACACCATAAAAATTATCTTTATTTAAACTTGCACTAAATTTGGTAGAATACTCACACTCTGCGATGGTGTATTCATTTAAACTCACACAATAACTATGCACAAAATAAAAATAAGCTCCATCCAAGCCTTTAAAAAGCTCATGAAAGCTAAAGACTTGATTCCACCCCATATGTGGGAAAGTAAAATTTGCTTTTTCTTGGAATTTTTGTGTCTCAAAAGGCATAATACCAAGTGTTTTTTGGTGTAATTCTTCTGAAAATTTACCCAAAATTTGCATACCAAGACAAATGCCTAAAAGTGGTTTTGTGGTAGTTTGGATAAAATTTTCTAAACTAAGTGCTTGTAGATTAGCCATTGCTTTAGCTGCGGTGCCAACCCCAGGAAGCAAAAGCTTATCTGCTTGCGAGAGTTCTTTTAAATCATGCGTGATGATACTTTTTTGTCCTAAACGCTCGAGTGCAAAAGCAAGTGAAGCTAAATTCGCACAACCTGTATCTATAATAGCTAGTTTCATATCACTCCTTTTGAGCTTGCTAGGTTTTCATTTTCTATTTTTATAGCCATTTTTAAAGCTCTTGCAAAAGCTTTAAAAAGTCCTTCGGCTTTGTGATGATCGTTTTTGCCTTTAACTTTTAAATGCAAACTCGCACCCATAGCATAGCTTAGTGAGTAGAAAAAATGCTCTATCATTTCTGTGCTTAATTCTCCAAGTTTTTCTTTTTTAAATTTAGCCTTATAAACTAAATGCGGTCTATTGCAAAAGTCAATCGCACAACTTGCCAAGCACTCATCCATAGGCAAAACAAAGCCATATCTTGCAATGCCTATTTTTTGATCAAGTGCATTTTTAATAGCCTCACCCAAAGCAAGCGCGACATCTTCTATGCTGTGATGTTCATCAACTTCTAAATCCCCTTTGCATTTTATCTCTAAAGATATATTCGCATGCGTAGCAATTTGCTCTAACATATGATCAAAAAATGCGATATTTGTTTTTATATTAGCTTTTGCTTTTTCATTAAAAGCTATTTTAACTTGAATTTGAGTTTCTTTGGTATTACGCTCTATACAGGCACTGCGGTAATTTTGCAAGATAAAATCAGCGATTTGTTCCCAGTTAAAATCATTTTTATCATATTTTAAACCTTGAATTTCAAGATTTTGTGCCAAAAGCATATCGCTGTCTCTATCGCCTATAACAAAACTTTTATTTTTATCATAAAGTTTATTTTTGATATAGTTTTCAAGCATGGCAGTTTTTGGCTTCCTACAGGCACAATTTTCATGCTCAAAATGTGGGCATATAAAGATATCTTCAAATTCTATACCACAACTTTGAAAAACACTTAGCATTTTTTCATGAGCCTTGTCAAAATTTTCCTTAGGAAAAGAATTTGTGCCTAGGCCGTCTTGATTACTCACCATAACAAATTTAAAACCAAAATTTTTTAACTTTAAAAGTGCATTGATGGCACCTTTTTCAAACTCAAGCTTTTCTAAAGAGTCAATTTGAAAATCATCTTTTGGTTCATCAATGAGCGTGCCATCTCTATCGATAAATAAAATTTTTGCACTCATTTTAGACTTTCTAATCTTAAATTCACGGCATTTTTATGCCCATCAAGCCCTTCAGCTGCTGCTAAAATTTCCACCACAGGCCCAAGTTTTTTAAAGCCTTCTTTGCTAAGTTCTTGCACGGTCATTCTTTTCATAAAATCAGCAAGTCCTAAAGAAGAATAAGACTTGGTAAAACCATAAGTTGGCAATACATGATTTGTCCCACTTGCATAATCTCCCATGGATTCTGGAGAATACTCACCTAAAAATACTGAACCTGCATGCATAATATCATCAAGTAAGCTAGATGGATTTTGTGTATGAATGATCAAATGCTCGGGTGCATAGTCATTTGAAATACTTATGGCATGTTTTATATCTTTCGCAAGAATGATTTTAGAGTGTGCTAAAGATTTTGAAGCAATTTCTTTACGCGAGAGTTTTTCAAGCTGTAAAGCAACTTCACTATCTACTTCTTTGGCTAATTTTTCACTTGTACAAACTAAAATCGCTTGAGAATCTGCTCCATGCTCAGCTTGTGAGAGTAAATCTGAAGCTATAAATTTAGCATTAGCAAACTCATCTGCTAAAACTAACACTTCAGAAGGCCCTGCTTGCATATCAATAGCTACTCCATGATTATTAACTTGCTTTTTGGCTTCAGTTACAAAGGCATTTCCTGGACCAAAAATTTTATCTACTTTTTGCACACTTTGCGTTCCATAAGCAAGTGCTGCTATGGCTCCTGCTCCACCTATTTGATACACTGCATCAACTTCACAAAGTTTTGCTACAAAAGCAATAGCAGGGTGCAGTGGTGCTGGGGAAGCTAAGGCTATGAATTTACATTTTGCAATTTTAGCAGGGATAGCTAGCATAAGTGCGGTTGAAAAAAGTGGTGCTAAGCCTCCTGGTATATAAAGCCCTACTTTTTCAATGGCTCTTGTTAGCACTTTGCAAGTTACCCCTTCAAAGGTTTGAACCTCTATGGTTTGACTTTCTTGAGCTTTGTGGAATTTATAGATATTTTCATAAGCTATTTTAATAGCTTGTTTTAACTCATCATCAATTTGCTCTGCTAAACCGCTAAGCTCTTCATCGCTTAGTTTTATAGAATTTAACTCTACTTTATCAAATTTTATGGCCATTTGTTTTAAAGCTGCATCGTCATTTATTTTGACATCTTCAATGATTTGTTCTACTATGGTTTTAACCTGTACATTAGCACTCATAGCAGGACGCTTGAGTGCTAATTCTTGTTCGCTTTGGTTTAATTTTTCAAAATCCAGTATTTGCATGTTTATCCTTTAAGAGAGCATTTTTTCAATAGGTAAAACTAAAATCGCGCTTGCACCTTCTTTTTTTAAAGCTTCCATAGTTTCCCAAAATAAATTTTCTTGACTTACCATATGTAGCGCCACTCTAGCTTTATCATTTTCTAAAGGTAAAATCGTAGGTTTTTCAACACCTGGTAACAAGGCTGTAATTTTTTCTAGCTTTTCAATAGGAGCATGCAACATGATGTATTTTGACTCTCTTGCTTGCATAACTCCATGAATTCTAATGAGTAATTTATCGATTAATTCTTGTTTGTGTGAAGCTAAACTTTCTTTTCTTTGGATAATACAAGCTTTTGACTTATAAATTACCATAACTTCTTTAAGTCCATTTGCTTTTAAAGTAGCTCCACTTGAAACCAAATCACAAATTCCATCGGCTAAATTTGCACTTGGTGCTACTTCAACTGAGCCTGTTAACATACAAGTTTTATAAGGAATATTATTTTCTTCCATAAAACGCTTTAAAAGCTGTGGATAAGAAGTTGCTATACGTAAATTTTTAAAACTTTCTATACCTTTATACTCGCTAGTTTCTGGCAATGCTAAAGACAAACGACATCCACCAAAATCAAGCTTTTTAAGCATGATAAAATCTGCATTTTCGTTTTTTGATTTTCTTTCTAACTCATTTTCTTCTAAAACATTTTCCCCAACTATGCCAAGATCTACTACCCCATCAAAAATTAATCCTGGTATATCATCATCTCTTACTCTAAGTAGATCAATAGGTAAATTTGTAGAAAAAGCAATTAAACTTTGATCGTGTATGCGAAGTTTTACACCTATAGACTCAAGCAAGGCAATAGAATCTTTGCTTAAACGACCTGATTTTTGTATAGCTATGCGTAATCTTGAATTTTCTTGCATTTTTTTCCTTTTTTGTAGTTAAAAGATTAATAGTAGCAAAAAATGGATAAAAATACAAAAAATAGTAAGTAAATAAATAAAAATAAGAAGTTTTTAGCCTTTAAAAAGGCTAAAAATTAAGCTACGAATTCGATGAAAGCCATTTCTGCAGCATCACCACGGCGAATTCTTGTTTTAATAATTCTTGTATAACCACCGTTTCTATCTGCAAATTTAGGTGCGATTTCCGTTACAAGTTTATTTGTAGCTTCTTTATCTTGTAAGCTAGCAAAAACTGCTCTGTGAGCATTGAAATCACCTTTTCTTGCACGAGTGATCAATCTTTCAACATAACCTCTTAATTCTTTTGCTTTAGGTAATGTTGTTTCTATCTTACCTGCTTTAATAATAGCAATAGTAAGGTTTTTTAATAAGGCTGCACGATGAGTAGAAGTGCGACCTAACTTTCTATATCCATGTCTATGTCTCATTGATTATCCTTCATTTTGTGCTTTTAATTCTGTAATTTTTTTCTTTAGCGTTTCTTTTGCACTATCACTGAGTTTTGAATTTCCTATAGGGAAACCTATAGATTCCATTACGCTTTTAATCTCATCTAAAGATTTTTTACCAAGATTTTTTAAATCTGCAAGTTCGCTAACACTCATTAAAGCAAGCTCGCCGATATAAACTACATTTGCTTTTTCTAAGCAGTTAAAACTTCTTGCACTTAAATTTAACTCAGTTATATTTTGAAGTAATTTTACATGTTCTACTTCATTATTTGGTGTTTGACTTCTTACAACGCTTTGTGCATTAGTGATTTTATCAAACACTGATAATTGTTTATACATTGCTTCTAAAGCATTTTTAAAAGCATCACTTGGTGAAATTTGACCATCGGTTGTGATTGTAAAAACAACTTTTTCATAATCTGGATTATCTTCAAAAAGCACTTTTTCTATATCATAAACCGCATGTTTTACCGGAGTAAAGAATGCATCAAGTGCTATAAATTCAGGATCTAAGAAATTTTGAATTTCTTCAGAAGGCACATAACCTATACCTTTTTCAATAATTAAAGTAAATTCTAAATCTGCATCTTCATTAATCGTTGCAAGATAGCTATCTGCATTCACAACTTCAACAACTTCATTGTCTAAGTCTTTTCCGCAAATTTCTTTTGGTCCTTTAAAACTAAAAGTTACGATTTCTTTTTCAGAATCTGTTTTTAGTTTAAATCTTAATTTTTTTAGATTGATAATAAACAATGCTACATCTTCAAGCATACCACGCATACTATCAAATTCATGTGCTACGCCTTTGATTTTAACTCCTGTTGGAGCAAAACCTACTGTGCTTGAATAAAGCAAACGACGCAAAGGATGCGCCAAAGTAATAGCATAGCCGATTTCAAAAGGCCATGCACTTACTTTTGCTACTGTATCACTGATATTTTCAATACTAAACTCTGTTGGTGTATAAGCAGAAGTTGTAATATGTCTCATATCAAAAACCTTTATTATTTAGAGTACAACTCAACGATATATCTTTCCTCAACTGGAATGATAACTTCTTCTCTTTCAGGTTTTCTTGTAAAAATTCCAAATCTTTTATCTTTTTCTACATCAACCCAAGCAACTATACCAGTTTGAGCAGTAAGCTCGATCGCTCTTGAAATTTGAGGATTGTTTTTGCTTTTTTCAATCACTTCAATTTTTTGACCTGCTTCTACTCTATAACTAGGAATATCCACTCTTTTACCATTTACTAAAATATGTCCATGAGTTACAAGTTGTCTAGCAAAACGACGTGTTGTGGCAAAACCCATTCTATAAACAACATTATCTAGTCTTTGTTCTAAAAGCTGAATTAAAAGTGCACCGGTGTTGCCATCTTTTCTAGCAGCTTCACTAAATAATCTTCTAAATTGTTTTTCGCTAACCCCGTACATAAATTTAGCTTTTTGCTTTTCTCTTAATTGAAGTCCGTATTCGCTAATTTTAGCTTTTCTTTGTCCATGCTGACCTGGTGCGTAAGGGCGTTTATCTAAAGCACTTTTACCTGCTAATCTTCTTTCGCCTTTCATTGCCAAGCTTACGCCAAGTCGTCTTTCTAATTTCTCTACTGGTCCTCTATATCTTGCCATTATAATTCTCCTAAATCTTATATCTTATTCTTAGACACGACGACGTTTTGGTGGTCTACAACCATTATGAGCTAATGGGGTAATATCTTTTAAGAAAGTTACTTTAATACCTTCCATAGCACCTACACTCTTAACCGCTGTCTCACGACCACTTCCTGGTCCTTGTACTTTAATACCTACTTCTTTAATACCATGTTCTTTTGCTTTATTTAAAGCATCCTCTACTGCTTGTTGTGCTGCATAAGGAGTTGATTTTTTAGAACCTTTAAATCCTAAACCACCTGCACTACTCCAAGCAATAGCATTTCCCATTTCATCAGTTACAGTAACCATAGTATTATTAAATGTTGCACTGATATAAACTATACCTTTAGCTATATTTTTTTTAACTACTTTTTTCTTAACTACTTTTCTTTTTGCCATTTTCTATCCTTATGATTTTGCACCAACGGTTTTTCTCTTACCTTTTCTAGTTCTGGCATTTGTTTTAGTTTTTTGACCACGAACTGGTAAGCCTTTTCTATGTCTTAAGCCTCTAAAGCTTCCTAGATCCATCAATGCTTTGATATCCATAGCAACTTGTTTTCTAAGATCACCCTCAACCATATAATTTTCTTGAATTTCTTTACGGATAGCTGCTGCTTCATCTTCACTTAGCTCATGAACTCTTTTATCATAAGAAATTCCTGTTTTATCTAAGATTTTTCTTGAAGTATGTAAACCTATACCATAAATATAAGTCAAGCCATATTCAATTCTTTTTTTCTTTGGTAAATCCACACCTGCAATACGAGCCATAAATTATCCTTGTCTTTGTTTGTGTTTTGGATTTTCGCAAATAATGCGAACTACGCCTTTACGACGAACTACTTTGCATTTGTCACACATCTTTTTAACAGATGGTCTAACTTTCATGCTTTACTCCTGTTATTGTAAATTCCACTTTTTTACAACTGCACCAGGTTTTTAGAGCAACCAACTATTTTCAAAATAAGTGGTGATTTTGAAAATACTTCTTCATACAGTTTTATTGCAATTTCTGCAAAAGTGCTAATTATACTTTACTTTTGCTTTTAAACAACTTAGACTTATTTGTATCTAAATGTAATACGACCCTTATCTAGACTATAAGGCGTTAGCTCTACTTTAACTCTATCGCCAGGCATAATCCTAATATAATGCATACGCATCTTACCTGCAATATGACAAAGTATCACATGTTTATTATCTAATTCAACTTTAAAAGTTGCATTAGGTAAAGCTTCGATTACATTACCATCGATTTCGATAATATCATCTTTTGCCAATGCATTCTCCTTTCTATTAAAATACAAAACTATTATTTTAACACAATTTTTCTTTTTAAATTTTTAATATTTTTTGACAAACTATGATATTTTTTTACTATAATTATAAAATTACTACAAAAAAGAAAGTATTTAAATGCCAAAAAGTTTAAAAAGAAGTGATTATAAAACTCTTTCCTTATCTTCTTTAGGTGGAGCTTTAGAATTTTATGACTTTGTGATTTTTGTCTTTTTTGCTAATTATATTTCAAGAAATTTTTTTCCAAGTGATATGAGTGATTTTTGGAAACTTTTAAATACTTATGGAGCTTTTGCAGCAGGATATTTAGCTAGACCACTTGGTGGTATAGTTATGGCTCATTTTGGCGATAAATTTGGTCGTAAGAAAATGTTTATGCTAAGTATATTGCTCATGGTGCTTCCAACTTTTTCTTTAGCTTTTATACCTACTTTTGAAAACATAGGTTATTTGGCTCCTATTTTTTTACTACTTGTTAGAATAGCTCAAGGTATAGCTATAGGAGGGGAATTGCCTGGTGCTTGGGTATTTGTGAAAGAGCACGCACCTGATGGTAAAGATAGTTTTTATATTAGCGCTATTAATGCCTCCATGGCTTTTGGTATCCTTTTAGGATGTTTTGTTGCGCTAGTAATTAACCATTGTTTTGATCAAGAATCAATTTATGATTATGCTTGGCGTATTCCATTTGCTATAGGTGGTATTTTTGGCATTATTTCAATATATCTAAGAAAATTTCTAGAAGAAACACCTGTTTTTCAAAAAATGTACCAAGAAAATAGCTTAGAAAAATTTCCTTTAAAAACATTTTTTAAAGAAAAAAATATTTTTTTAGATATCATCGCCTCTATGCTTTTGACATGGATGCTTACAGCTTGTGTAATCATACTTATTTTGCTTATGCCAAATTTTATACCTGAAGTTTTAGTTCTTGATAAAACAGATGCTATTTTAATACAAATGATTGCAATAGTAATTTTATCTTGCGGAACCTTGCTTGCTGGAATTTGGGTAGATAAATTTGGTTTTTTAACCACTAGTTTGATTTTTACAATAGGTTTTAGTCTTTCTTGCTTTTTTTATTTTTATTTTTTCTATGCACAAATTTTACATTTGAGTATATATTTTTATTTTATAGCATGTTTTTTTGGTGGTATTAATGCTTTAGCACCTATTTTAATGTGTAAAATTTTTAAACCAAACATTCGTTTTAGCGGAATTTCTTTTTCTTATAATATAGCTTATGCTATAGCAGGTGGCTTTACACCTCAACTTGTATTTGCATTACACTCTTTAGCCATAAAACCTGAAAATCCTTTTGTATATGGAATTTTTATTTATATTTTATTTCTTTCACTAATAACGTTGTTAGCTACTGTGTTTACTTATAAGAGATTAAGATTTTAATGTTATAATTAAGAAAAATTATTAATTAAAAATTTATAAAAATAAAGGAAAATGATTATGAAAATTTTTATTATTTTAATATTTTCTTTACTTCCACTTATTGCACTTGAAATGATCACACCTATACCAGAAAGTATATCTTATGATAAAGAAAAAGCTATCTTAGGAAAAAAACTCTATATGGATACAAGTTTATCAAAAGATAAAAAAATATCTTGTAACAGCTGTCATGATATTGCAAATTTTGGAGTAGATAATAAAACTTTTTCAACAGGTATTAATGGTATAGTAGATGAGCCATTCCATACCCCTACAAATTTTAATGCTGTTTTTAATCTAGCTCAATTTTGGAGAGGTAATGCAAAAGATTTGCAAGATCAAGCTAAACATCCTTTATTAAATCCTAAAGAAATGGGTTTAAAAGATGCAGATGAAGTGGTGCAAATAGTAAAAGCTAACCCAATTTATGAAAAAGAATTTAAAAGACTTTACGGAGAAATAACCTTTGATAATATAACACATGCTTTAGCTGAATTTCAAAAAACCTTACTTACTCCAAATTCACCTTTTGATCGCTATTTAAAGGGTGATAAAAACGCTATAAGTGAGCAAGCAAAAAGAGGTTATAATGCCTTTTTATCAAATGGTTGTATAGCTTGCCATCAAGGACAAAATGTAGGTGGTAATATGTATCAAAAAATGGGAGTATTTGTGCCTTATGATAATGGAACAAACTGGAAAGGGCGCTATGAAATCACTCAAGATCCTCATGATCAATTTGTAGTAAAAGTCCCAAGCCTTAGAAATATAGCTAAAACTGCTCCTTATTTTCACGATGGCTCCATGCCAACACTTGATGCTTGTGTACAATTTATGGCGTATTATCAACTTGGTAAATTTTTAGAGCAAGATGTGGTTGATGATATAGTTGCGTTTTTAAATTCTTTAACAGGAGAATACCATGACCCACTCAAATAAAAAATCTTTTTCTTTTTTAAAACAATTTATTACTTTATCTATAGTGGTTTTGGTGTTACTTTTAACTTTGACTTTGTTTATTTTTAATACCTATAACACTACAAAAAGAAATTCACTCATTATGGGTTCATTTCAGAAATTAGAAATTCTAGATACCAAAATAGATGAGATTTTTAAAAATAAACTCAACTTGCAAAACTATGATACTAGTGTTGCTTTAGTGCAAGAATTTGAAAACACTTTAGCAATCCTGCAATCTAATAAAATAGACATCAAAAAAATACAAACAATTTTTGAGAAAAAAAACACTCAATTACAACATTTCAAATCAGCTAATTCCATTGCTATAAACTCAAAACTATACCTTTATGAAATTCAACAAGAAATCATCAAGCAAACAAGTCAAATAGCACTCAATACTCAAGAAGCTAAACAAATAGATTACACAGGAGATATATTAAGTATTATAGGAACTATGGATATATTAGAGCCTTTATCACAAAATAGACTACAAAATCTTGTCACAAATTTGAATGCAAAAGATTCTCAATTGCCACAAGATTTATTTGAGCTTTTTAGCACACATTGTAAAATGATACTAAGTCAAATAAAAGTTTTAAAAGATAATTCTCAAAGTTTTCTTGACCAAGAACTACAAAAAGAAATTATTGCTCATAAAAATTTAATTGCTCAAGAAATTAATCTTAATAATAAATATAATCTTTACACCGCTATAGGAATTTTCTTATTTATTTTAACTGTGTTGGTATTTTTTATATTACTAACATTAAAAAAAGTAATTATACCTATATCTTTGCTAGAAAAACTAAGTGCAAACTTAGCTGGTGAGCATGCAAATTTAAGTGCAAGATTAAATATTGACAAAAAAAGTGAATTAGCTACAAGCGCTGGTTATATAAACTCTTTTATACAAATAGTACAAAATTCAGTTTTAGAAGCTATACAAACTGCAAATTCAAGCCACAAAAGCTCACAAAAACTTTCTCAAAATGCTGAAGTTTTACAGCAAAGCTCGCTTTTACAACATGAACAAATTTCTAATGTGCACGAGATAAGTTCTGTTTTAGAAAGCCATATAGACTTAACTCAAAACCTAGCTAAAGACACTATAAAAGATATGTATGATATGCAAGAAGTGATGGGAGAAGTTGAAACAACGCTTAAAGAATTAGTAGAGCTTATATTATTAAGTGGTGAAAAAGAACAAAGTGTCTTAAGCGCTATGGATATGCTAGTGCAAAGTGCTGATAGCATAGTAGAGGTTACCACTACTATAAAAGATATAGCAGATCAAACCAACTTACTAGCTTTAAATGCAGCTATTGAAGCAGCGCGTGCAGGAGAACATGGACGTGGCTTTGCTGTTGTTGCTGATGAAGTTAGAAACCTAGCTGATAAAACCACAAAATCCCTAGTTGCTATAGAAACTACCGTAAGAACTATAGTACAACAAATCAATGACAACAAAAGCTTAATGGATGGGATTCATCAGTCCATGAATGATACTTCTAATAAAGCTAATATCTTACAAGGTGAGGTTGGAACGTCTATAGAAAAATTAAAAACAAGTATTCATTCTACTAAAATCATGGAAGAAAAAAGTGATGAATCAAAAGCTAAAATGAATGAGCTAGAACAAAATATAGAAAAAGTAACTGAACTTGCAAATTGTGTTAAAAATTACTCACTTGATTTAACACAAATTTCACAAGATGTTTTAGAAAATGCTTCTAAACTTTCAGAAAAATTAAAAACATTCGAGTAAGAAAGATTAAACTTTCTTACTTAGATAAAATATCTGCTTTACCATTTATAATAGCAACACAATGCTCATAATGAGCCGCATTTAAACCATCTTTACTTCCTGCTTCCCAATTACCTTTTAAATGTATTGGTGTACCATCTTTTTGGCATACCATAGGTTCTATGCAAAATACCATACCATTTTTTATTTTAGGGCCACTTTTTGCACTAGCACCTGGTTCTAAATAATTTGGAATTTCAGGCTCACCGTGAGGTTTTTTACCTATACCATGACCACAATAACCTTTCAAAGGTACAAATCCTCTTTTAGTGATAAACTCGCCAAGCTCATATGAAAGCTCTTTAAAACGCATACCTTCTTTGATAATATCTATAGCATAATACAAAGCATCTTTAGCACAAGCAATTAACGCTTCATCGGTGGCTGAAATTTTACCTATAGGTATAGTCCTTGCTGCGTCTCCATAATATCCATCTATACAAGTACCTACATCAAGCCCTAAAATATCACCTTCTTTTAAAATACGCTCATCACCTACGCCATGAATGCAAGCTTGATTAAGCGAGATGCAAATACTACCTGGAAAACCATACAAACCTTTAAAAGATGGTTTTGCACCATGATCAAGTATAAATTCTTCTGCTTTAATATCAATTTCTTTTAAGCTCATACCTGGAACTATAATACCCTCTAGATAATCAAGCGTTCTAGCTACAAGCTCATTTGCTTTGCGTAGTTTTTCTATTTCTGCTGGTTTTTTGATTTCTATCATTTATATTTTCCTTAAAATTTTTAAAAATTTAGCATTTATGCGCTTTTAAAAGCTTTAAGGAAAAAACCTTAAGTTCTAAAACTTAAGGTTTTAGCATACACTTGTAAGATTGGTAGCTAAGCCACCTAAAGAAGTTTCTTTGTATTTTGAGTTCATATCCTTGCCGGTTTCATACATAGTTTTTATAACCTCATCAAGACTTACTTTTGGAGTTGATTTTCTACTCATTGCCATTCTAGCGGCTGAAATAGCTTTAATCGCTCCAAAAGCATTTCTTTCTATACAAGGAATTTGCACCAAACCACTTACTGGATCACAAGTTAGCCCCAAATGATGCTCCATTGCAATTTCAGCAGCATTACAAGCTATCTTTGCATCAAAACCCATCACAGTAGCCATAGCTCCTGCTGCCATAGAACTTGCACTGCCAATTTCAGCTTGACAGCCAGCTTCAGCACCGCTTATGCTTGCATTTTTCTTATAAAAAGAGCCTATTAACATAGCAGTAAGTAAAAAATTAATAGCTTTTTCATCGTTAAAGCCAACCGTGTGATTTTTAAGATAGAGCATTACAGCAGGCACAACAGCACATGCTCCATTAGTTGGAGCAGTTACCACTCTAGCTCCACTTGCGTTCTCTTCTGCAATAGCAATAGCATATAAAGAAATAAAATCAATAATTCCTAAAGGATCACTTGTCATAGCCAAACGCTCATTTAGTCCTTTCGCACGGCGTTTTAAATGTAAATTTCCTGGAAGGAAATCTGAACTTGGATGAATACCATTATAATAAACCTCTTGCATTACTTCCCAAATTTCTAAACAATAAGCTCTAATTTCTTCTTTGGTGTGAAATTGAAGCTCATATTCATAAGAAAGTTTTGCTAGATCCCATGATTTTTCTTCGCAAATCCTTAAAGCATCGCTTGCATTATTAATATCAAGTTCTAATTTAGTATGTTTTTGCTCACAAGCTCCATCTTTGTGTTTTTGAAGCTCAGCTTCACTCATAACAAAACCACCGCCCACTGAATAATAAATTTCTTCAGCAATGATTTCTCCGTTTTCATCATAAGCGCTTACTCTTAACCCATTTTCATGCAAAGGTAGAAAATCTTTTTCAAAAATCAAATCTTTATCATAATCAAAACTTAATTCTTTTTGAGCATTTAAAACCAAAATTTTATCTTGCAAAATTTTATTAAAAACGCGATCTTGCAAAGCAGCATTGAGTTCTTTTGCTCTTAAGCCACTCAAGCCCCATATAATAGCCTTATCACTTAAATGGCCTTTACCAGTAAGCGATAAAGAGCCATAAAGTTTGATTTGAATTTTTGTAATTTGTGTGATTTTATCTTTGATTTTTTCACAAAACATATTCCCTGCTAACATTGGTCCTAAGGTATGAGAAGAAGAAGGACCAACACCAACTTTAAATATACTTAAATTACTACTCATTCACTAGCACCTTAAAAAGTATAAATTACAGTGATGATTGTCAAAATACCTGTGATAAACACAAACGCATCTAAGGCTTTGTTTTGGAATTTCTTCATTTTAGAAACAGTGTAAATTGCAATCATAGGCATTAAGAATAAAATCGCAGCAATAATTGGACCACCTAAGCTTTCAATAAAGCCTAAAATACTTGGATTTACATAAGCAGTAATTAGCATAACAATATACATTACTAAAGTTGAATAAACTGCGATTTTTTTCAAATCAGGATTTTCATTGCCTGCTAATTTGCAGCATTTTCTAACTATACCATAAGCACCCTCTCTAGCACCAAAATAATGTCCAAAGAATGAACTAGAAATTGCTAAAAATGCGATTAATGGACCACCATAAGAAATAAATGGATTATCAAGTTTGTTAGCAAAATAAGAAAGTACAGGTATGTTTTGTGCTCTAGCTTCATTAAGTTCTGCAGGAGTTAAAGAAAGCACGCAAGATACCACAAAAAACATAACAAAGGCAAGTAACATCACAGAAGTTCTAAACAATACTTGATTTGCTTTTTGTACTGAATTTTCAGGATATTGTCTTTTTACACTTAAAGAAAAAGTAGAAATCGCTGGTGAGTGATTAAACGAAAACACTAAAACTGGTAAAGTTAGCCATACTATAGTGATAAATTCTTTTGTCCCAGGAATAGCGCTAAAACTTTCAAATGACCATTGTGGGATAAGATATAAAGAAAATAAAAATAAAATAGCACATAAAGGATACACAAGCCACTCGCATACTTTAGTGATTAATTCTTCACTAAAAAGCATAATAAGCATAAAAATACTTACCAAAACAAAAGCAAAAAGCGCTCTATAAAAAGGAAGTAAATTAGCTATAGTTTTTCCTTGCTCATTAACACTTGTTTGATACATAGCACTAATTGCACTTGCAAAAGAACCATTTGGATCTAAAAGTGGTAAGAATTGATTATAAATAAAACTCTCAAAAGTATTAGTTATACCTACACAATATGCTAAACAAATTGGAAAAATTGCAAAGAAATAAAGCACAGAAATAAAAATACTTACTTTTCTACCAAAATACTCTTCAGCCGCATGAGTAATGTCTTTATCATTACCATTTGCTTGGCATACAAAACGACTTAAAGCTCTATGGCTTAAATATACCATTGGGAAAATAATCAAAGCCATTACAACAACTGGCCAAAAGCCACCAACACCCGCCTTAATAGGTAAAAATAAAATCCCCGCACCAACTGCAGTCCCAAAAAGAGAAAGCATCCAACGCGTATCAAAAGAATTCCACTTAAGATTATCCACATTTTCTCCTTGTAAAAAATAATAAAAAAAGCTTTTACCTAAAAAAACTTTTTGTATTATTTTACAAATATGCTCTAGTGTAATTTGGCATAATTTTTTCTCTTTCATTTAAAGCAACTGCGGCTTCATTTGCAAAATTTGGATTTCTTAATAATTTTCTACCATAACAAACCAAATCACACACCTCACCCAAAAGCAAAGCCTCGCCTTCACTAGCACTATTTATAAGACCCACACAAGATATAGGAATTTTAACAACTTCTTTTAAGGCCTTAGCATAAAGAGCTTGATAAAGTGGTGCTATGTTTGGCACTAAAGAAGGTTTGTTGATATTTCCTCCTGCTGAAACATCTAGCATATCAATGCCTAATTTTTCTAAAATCAAAGCAAGTTTTTTACTATCTTCTAAATTCCAACCACCCATTTCCCACTCTGTAGCTGAAATTCTTACAAATAAAGCAATATCAACTTCTTTTTTTATACGCTCAATGATATCACATAAAAGACGTGTTCTATTTTCAAAACTGCCACCATATTCATCGTCTCTTTGATTTGATAAAGGCGATAAAAACGAACTAAGCAAATACCCATGAGCGCTATGAAGCTCTACTGCGTCATAACCTGCTTCTTTAGCCCTTTTAGCGCTTTGAATAAATTCTTGCTCAATTTGTAAAATTTCATCTTTGCTTAAAACATGAAGTTTGGAAAATTTTTCACTAAAAGCTATATTGCTTGGAGCTTTTGATATGGCTTCTTTGCACGAATTTTTACGGCCACTGTGATTTAACTGAATGGCGATTTTAGCACCAAAATGATGACAAAGCTCAACAAGCTCTTTATGTCCTTGAATTTGAAAATCCCCCCAAAGACCTATATCATTATCAGCAATTTTTGCATTTTCATTAATCGCACAAGCTTGAACTATAATAAGCCCGACACCGCCCAAAGCTCTAGCTCCATAATGCATCAGGTGAAATTGATTAATCTTGCCATCTAAAACTTGTGTTTCATACATATCCATAGGGGGCATTACAATGCGATTTTTTACATAAAAATTTCCAATTTTTAGCTCACTTAAAAGTAAAGACATAATACCCCTTGAAATATTTTTATATTACTATAATAGAAAAAAATTAATTTTTCTTAAAACATATAGCAATTTTAACTAATATTATTATTTTTAATAAATAATTATTAAAAAAATATTTTTTGACTATATTTTTTTATCTTAATAATAATACTTCAAATATAAAAACATTCTATTATTTTTAAAAGAAAATAAATTTCAAAATACAAAAGTGTAAAAATCACACAATTTAATCAAATAAGCTTTTCTCAAAACACTTTAACATAAAGCTTTTGCGGTGTAAGGGCGAATAACCAAATGTTTTAATCTTTTCTATATGAGCTTTTGTACCATAACCTTTGTGTTTATCAAAATCATAACTATTATATAGTTTAGAAAAATAACACATTTTTTGATCACGACTTACCTTGGCTAATATGCTAGCTGCTGAAACCTCTTGTACCTTCATATCAGCTTTAATCATAGTTTTAATACCCAAAACTCCATAATTTAAATTTCCATCATATAAAATATCATCTTGATTATAATGTTTTTTAATAATTTTTAAAGCCAGTTGCAAACACTGACTAAGCCCCAAAGTATCAATTTGCAAAGGCGAAAAAGCAAGGATTAAAAAATTTGAATGATGAAGAATTTGCTCATATAGCTCTTCTCTTTTTTTTGCACTTAATTTTTTAGAATCAGCTAAACCATCAATTTCTTTAAAAAGCTTACAAGCCCCTATATGCATATCTCCAGCTAAGGCTCCACGCCCAGCCTCATCTACTCCAACTAAAGCCATTATTTTTCCTTTATAATAGTGTATTTTTCAACTAAATTTTCCAAAGAATAATTCATATTAGCAGGAGAGCTTGAAGGAAGTTCAAAAAAATCTTTATCAGGATAAAATTTAGTAAAATATTTACTTGCAACTTTACCTAAAACACAAATTTTTTCTATATTTGCCTTATCTAAAATAATATTTATATCATTTGCTTTGGCATAAGAAATAGTTTTATCATCTGAATTTTTTATCTTACAACTTGCTATAACATCCCAAAGTGCTATATGATTTGCTTTTAAGAAAGACTTTTGAACTTGTACTGTTTTTAACTCACACTCAAATAATATTTCAAAAATACGCCAAAAACGATTTTTGCTATGTTGATAATAAAAATTTTCTTCTCTTGATTTAATAGATGGAAAAGAACCTAGTATTAAAACTTTTGAGTTTTTATCAAAAAAAGGTTCAAAAGGATGAGTTAGAATTTGCATATTAGACCTTGATAAAAAATAAAATATTTTATCATTTTTATCAAGGTTTTTAAAATTATCCTAAAAATTCGCGTTTGAAGTATTCTTTAGGAGCTTTACATAAAGGACAGGCATTTGGTGCTTTTTTGCCACGGTGTATATGCCCACAAACTTCACAAACCCATAATTCTTCTACTTCTGAATTAAAGAAATCTTCTTCTTCGAGCATTTTTTTAAGTGCTAAATATTCTCTTTCATGTTCAATTTCTACTTTACCTATAGCTGTAAATAATCTTGCTATATTTCTTTTACCCTCATCTTCTGCAATTTTTGCAAAATTTGGATACATAGTAGTATGCTCATAATTTTCACCTTCTGCTGCACAAATTAAATTTTTAGCAGTTTCTTCTAAAGCTTTACCATCTACTAATTCATGATAAGCTTTAAACTCAGCTCTTGCGTGCCATTTTTCATTTTCTGCAGCTTCTCTAAAATGCTTTGCAATAGCATGCCAACCTTCTTCTTGAGCAATATCTGCAAATAAATCATATTTGTTTCTTGCCATAGACTCGCCTGCAAAAGCTTTCATTAAATTTATAGCTGTTAAATCTTTAGTGATACACTCCATTTCTTGACCACAACAACTAAGCTTTCCACCGCCTACATTTTGCACTTCCACTTCATTGCCACATTTTTGGCATTTATAGCTTTCATATTGTCTCATTTAATATCCTTGTGATTAATTATAGGTAGATTTTGTAAGAAATCCACCCAAATGTTATTGTAGCATTTGGGTGTTAAAGATTTTAGTATTTTAAGAAATATTCTTGAATTTTCTTAGGATCACTTGTTTTAGTTAGAGCAAGCATTAATAATACTCTAGCTTTTTGAGGGCTCATATCGCCTGTATCAATAAAACCAAGTTTTGCATCAGCATCACTTACTGCAACTCTACCAGCTACTACGCGTGAGCTTACCGCTACATTAAGACCTTTTTTAAGCAATTCTTTTAACACATCTTTTTGATAATCATGAATACTACCAGCACCTGTTCCAGCTACAACTATACCTTTAGTTCCATTTTCAAACAAAGCTTTTGCTGCAACACCGCTACCATCATTTGCATAACTATAAAGAATATCTACTTTTGGTAATTCTTTTAGCTTGCTAACATCAAATGGAGATTTTTTGGTGTGTAATTTTGTATTAGTATTATAGAAAAATGCTTTTCCATCTACTATGTAACCCATATCGCCCATATCTGGTGAGCTAAATGCATTTACATTTAAACTATGAGTTTTCATAACGCCTCTAGCACTTTGAATTCTATCATTCATAGCCACCATTACACCTTTATTTTTTGCCTCAGGGTTTGCTGCTAATGCTACAGCATTGTAAAGATTTTTAGGACCATCTGCACTAATTGCAGTTGATGGGCGCATTGCACCAACTAAAACAACAGGTTTGTCACTTTTTACGGTTAAATTTAGGAAATATGCAGTTTCTTCCATGGTATCAGTACCATGAGTAATTACAACTCCATCTACATCAGATTTTAAAAGCCTATTAACTTCTTTAGCAAGTTTTAGCCAAATTTCATTTGTCATATCTTTGCTATCAATATTAGCAATTTGATCCCCACTAATTACTGCCAAATCTTGAATTTGAGGTACTGCTTTAATCAAAGTATCAACCCCCAAAACTCCGGCTGTATAACCTGTAGTTGCTACTGAGCTATCAATCGAACCAGCGATAGTTCCACCTGTAGCTAAAATTGCAATTTTTGGTTTTGCTTCCAAAATTCCTGCTCCTAAACTTAGTGCCATAGCTGCACACATTAACATTTTTTTCATGTTAGTCCTTTCATTAGAAATGATAAAAATTATAATGCAACTATATTTAAATAAAAATAAATTATTAATATAAAAATAACTTTAGTAAATAATATTAACTTAAAGCCATAAATTTGCAATTTTTTTTAGTTTTTCTACATCACTTGAAGCATAAAATTCAATATTAACTTCTTCTTGGATTGATGTTAAGTTAAATTCTTTCTGCAATTGCAAAGCTATAGCCTCACCTGAATGGATAAGTTTTGTATTTTTACCAAAATATTCTGCTAAAGAATGGGCGATTAAAGGAAAATGCGTGCATGCTAAGATTAAAGCATTAGGATGAAATTTGAGCTTATTGAAATAATACTCAAAAGCAGCTTTTAAAAAATCCCCTTGAAAAATCCCTTCTTCTACCATAGGTACAAAAAGTCCCGTTGCTTTTTCTTCTACTTTTAAAAATCCTTCTTTGACTAAAGCTTGCTTATAAGCATGAGAATCCACTGTAGCTTGGGTTGCAATGACTAATATATTAGAGTTTTTATCTTCTAAAGAGTTTTTAACTGCCAAAACCCCAGCCTCTATAACTCCAAGAACTGGAAATGGTGCATTTGCTTTTAGAATTTCTAAAGCATGCGCACTAACTGTATTACACGCAATAATAAGCATATCGACTTTTTTTTCTTTGAAAAAATCTAAAGCTTCTAGAGAAAATTTAATGATAGTTTCTTTATCTTTAACCCCATAAGGCACTCTTGCAGTATCCCCATAGTAAATATATTCTTTAAAAAGTTTTGCTTGAAGTAAAGATTTTAAAACACTAAGCCCACCTACACCGCTATCAAAAACGCCTAGTCTCATCAAAATCCTTAAAAGAGAAGAAAGTAGAAAATCTACTTTCTTATAAGCCTACTGCACTTAAAGTTTGGTATTTATTCATATAAATTTGAGCTTCAATTTTCCTCATCGTATCAAGCGCTACTTGAACTACGATCAAAACAGAAGTTCCACCAAAATAAAAAGGCACACCAAACAACTTCACAATAAGCCATGGTAATGTAGCTACAAGCCCTAAATAAATAGAACCTGACAAGGTAAGTCTTGATGCTACTTCATTAAGATAATTTGCAGTTCCTTCGCCTGGTCTAATACCTGGTATGAAACCACCTTGTCTTTTAAGATTTTCGGCTATATCTTTTGCGTTAAATACAATTGATGCATAAAAATACGCAAAGAAAATAACAAGTAAGAATGTTAAAAAATGAAAGAAAAATCCATTTGGATTTAAAAAGTCATAAATCTTTAACACATATTCATTTGTACTTGTTTGCAAAATAGTACTTGGAAACATCAAAATCGCACTTGCAAAAATAGGAGGAATTACCCCGCTTAAGTTGATCTTAATAGGTATATAATTCATAATGCGTTTGTTTTGATTTTGCATGATTACTTTTCTTGAGTAAGAAATAGGAATTCTTCTTTCTCCAAGTTCTACTACTATAATAGCCCAAATAGTAAGTAAAATTACAACTAAAATGGCAATGATAGTCAAGAAATTCATCTCACCTGTATTTACCAAATTTACTGTTCCACTAATTGCACCTGGAATTGTAGAAACAATACCACCAAAGATGATTAAAGAAATACCATTTCCTATACCACGTTGAGTGATTTGCTCACCTATCCACATCAAAAGCATGGTACCTGCGAGCATAGAAACAGCAGAAAGTGCGATAAAAGTATTCATATCAATCATAATAGCTGACTGACCTGCTTTTCCATGAAGACTTTGTAAGCCTATAGAAACGCCTATACTTTGTATCAAAGTGATAGCTATAGTAGCATAACGGATAATTTGCATATATTTTTGCATACCATCACGTTCTTTTTTCATTTTTCCTATGTTAGGAAAAGTTGCCGCTAAAAGCTCCATAATAATCGAAGCAGTAATATAAGGCATAATGCCTAGAGAGATGATGCTAAGTCTTTCAGCAGCACCCCCGCTAAACATATTAAACAAGCCTAATGCGTTAGATGCATTAGAATCAAAAAATTCCTTGATAACACTGACATTAACCCCCGGAACTGGAACATAAGCTAATATTCTATAAGCGAATAAAAAAGCCAATGTTATGAGAATTTTATTTGTCAATGTTTTATTCATTATTTTTGTCCGCTAAAAGTAATCTTCTCGTCTTTAATTTTACTAGCAAGATCTTTAGCGCTTGCCCCAATAAGCTTAACTTTATTTACATTTTTTGAAAGCTTATGAATGCTATTGATTGTTTCAAATGTAATTTCACTAAGCTCTTTGATTGCTGTGATTTTTTCAACATTAATCACATAAGGTTTTTCAAATTTAGAAGTAAAGCCTACTTTTGGTAAGCGTCTTTGAAGTGGTTGTTGACCCCCTTCAAAACCTCTTTTTTCATTATAACCTTTTCTAGCAGTTTGGCCTTTTCCACCTTTAGTAGAAGTTTTACCCATACCACTACCTTGACCACGGCCTATTCTTTTGGTTTTATGTGTTGAACCTGGTGCTTTTGTTAAATTCATTGATTATCCTTTAAGCATTGTAAGTGCTTTGATAGTAGCACGCACAACATTTGCTGAATTATTTGAACCTAAAGACTTAGTTAAAATGTCTTTAATACCTGCAAGTTCCACGATAGGACGTGTTGAACCACCTGCAATAACCCCTGTACCTTCGCTTGCTGGTTTAAGTAAAATTCTACTTGCGTTGTATTTTACTTCTACATCATGAGGGATAGTTGAACCTTTTGTTTTAACTTCAACAATGTTTTTAAAAGCATCATCAACTGCTTTTCTTATAGCATCTGGAACTTCTTTAGCTTTTCCATAGCCCACACCAACTAAACCTTTTCTATTTCCAACGATAACTAAAGCAGTAAATCTAAATCTTCTACCACCTTTAACAACCTTAGTAACCCTGCCGATATCGACGATTACTTCTTCAAATTCTTCTCTATTATATTTTTCCATCGATCTTCCTTTTGGGTTATAGTTTGATTCCGTTTTCTCTTAGTGCTTCAGCTAATGCTGCAATCACACCATGGTATAAATAACCATTTCTATCAAACACTGCTTCTTCTATGTTTTTAGCTTTTAAAACTTTTGCAAATTCAGCTGCTATTTTTTTAGCGCCTTCTTTATTTGCTTTAACACCAATTTTTCTTCCATCTACTGCTGCTAAAGTTACTGCTTTAACATCATCGATAGCTTGGATATATAAAGTTCTGTTTGATTTGAAAACAGAAACTCTTGGAAGAGCTTGTGTTCCTGAAATTTTTGCTCTAATTCTTTTTTTTCTTTTAATTCTTAAAGATATTTTTCTTTTTAATACATTTGCTCTCATATTCTATCCTTACTTCTTAGATGTCTTACCAGCTTTGCGGATAATACGCTCATCTGAATATTTAACACCTTTTCCTTTGTAAGGCTCAGGTGGTCTAAATTCACGAATTTGAGCAGCAACTTGACCTACCACTTGTTTATCACTACCTTTGATAATAACATTGTTTTTATCAACAGTAATTTCTATGCCTTCTGGAATAGCATAGTTGATAGGATGAGAAAAACCTAAAGCAAGTTCAAGAACTTTACCTTTTAACGCAGCTTTATAACCAACACCGTTGATTTCTAAAGTTTTGCTAAAACCATCAGTTAAACCGATGATGATGTTTTGAGCTAAAGCTCTATAAGTTCCCCAATAAGCTCTACTTTGTCTATCTTCACCTTTAGGAGAGAAAAGAATTTGTCCTTCTTTAATCTCAACATTAACATTTGCTTTTGTATCAAGCTCTTTTGCTAAATTTCCTTTTTTGAATTTTAGCAAGTTACCTTCTAATTTTACTTCTACTCCACTTGGAATAGCAACTGGTTGTTTACCTATACGAGACATTCATTTTTCCTTTTTACTTGTCTACGATATGACTACTTTATAAGAATGGATACCGAATACCATAAAAAGTAGAAACTCTTACCAAATAGTACATAAAACTTCGCCACCAACGCCTGCTTTGTAAGCTTCGTCGTTAGCTAAAACACCTTTTGAAGTGCTTACTACGATAGTACCATAACCGTTTTTAAATCTTTTGATCTCATCTTTGCCTTTATAAACACGACGACCAGGTTTAGAAATACGCTTAACTTCGTTAATTACGCTTTTACCTTTTTCATCATATTTTAAAACTACATTGATGAATTTCTTTTTATCCTCTTCAATAACATTAAAGCTTTCAATATAGCCTTTAGCTTGGAAAATTCCAAGTAAAGCTTCGATAACTTTAGAATGCAAAAGTTGAGTAGTTTCTAATCTTCTCATCCCTGCATTTCTAATTCTTGTTAGTGAATCTGAAATTAAATCATTTATCATGGTTCTTTCCTCTTACCAACTTGCTTTTTTAAGACCAGGAATTAAACCTTCATTTGCCATTTTTCTTAAGCAAACTCTGCAAATCCCAAAATCTCTATAAACTGAATGTGGTCTTCCACAAATTTGGCATCTAGTATACCCTCTAACGCTAAATTTAGGTTTGCGGGCAGCTTTTGCAATCATTGATTTTTTAGCCATATTACTTTCCTTTTGCAAATGGCACGCCAAATAATTCTAATAATTTTTGTGCCTCTTTATCTGATTTTGCTGTTGTAACGATAGAAATGTTCATACCATGAGTTCTTAAGATTTTATCATATTCAACTTCTGGGAACATTAACTGCTCATCTAAACCAAAGTTATAGTTTCCTCTTCCATCAAAACCATCTCTTGGAAGACCTCTAAAGTCTTTAACACGAGGAAGAGCTATAGTAATAAGCTTATCTAAGAAAGCATACATATTGTCTTTTCTTAATGTTACCATTACACCTACTGGGAAGCCTTCTCTCACTTTAAAACCAGCAACTGATTTTTTAGCTTTTGTGATAACTGCTTTTTGTCCAGCGATCAATGAAATAGTATCTGCAACATTTTGTAATACTTTTTGATCTTTTGCTAATTCCCCAGCACCTACGCTGATTACAACTTTTTCAATAAAAGGAATAAGCATAGGATTTTTGATATCAAATTCTTTTACTAAAGCAGGTTTGATATTTTGAGTATATTTTTCTTTCAATCTCATCATCTTATTCTCCTGCCTTTGCTACATTTGAAATATCCATTGGCATTTCTTTGTTGATAAAACCGCCATTTGGATTTTTATCACTTGGCTTAACAGCTTTTTTAGCGATTTTACAACCCTCAACAATTACTTTATTTGTTTTAGGGAATACTGCTAAAACTTTACCTGTTTTGCCTTTGTCATCACCTGCGATAACTTTTACCATATCATTCTTTTTAATTTTTAATTTCATTACAACACCTCCGGTGCTAGTGAAACAATTTTCATAAAGCCACCATATCTTACTTCACGACCTACTGGTCCAAAAATACGCGTTCCGATAGGCTCTCTTTTAGCATCAAGAATAACTGCTGCATTTTCATCAAAACGAATTAAAGAACCATTATCTCTATGAATTTCTTTTTTAGTTCTAACGATAACTGCTTTTACTACTTGACCTTTTTTAACTTTACCATTTGGTAGAGCTTTTTTTACAGATGCAACGATTACATCACCAACAGTAGCGTATCTTCTTTTACTACCACCTAAAACCTTAATACACATTAATTCTTTTGCACCGCTATTATCAGCAACTGCAAGCCTAGTAAAACTTTGAATCATTACTCAACTCCTGCTGATACTATAGTTTTTAAGCGAAATGATTTTCTCTTAGAAAGTGGTCTACATTCAATAGCAACTACAGTATTTCCCACTTTAAGTTCATTTCTTTCATCATGAATTAAATATTTTTTAAAGCGTTTTACGATTTTTCTGTATTTTGGGTGAACCACTTTTCTTTCAACCAAAATTGTTGCTGTTTTATCTCCAGCAATTTGAACAACAACGCCTTGAATTTCTCTTTTAAATGCCATTTTCTATCCTTATTTTAAAGCGCTAATTGCAGTATTGATTCTAGCGATGTCTTTTTTAACTTCGCTAATCTCTTTAGGATTAGTTAGCTGCATTGTTTTTAGCTTTTGTCTTAAAGTAAATAAAAGCACCTTTTTTTCTTTTAGCATTGTTGCAAGCTCACCTGCTGTTTTATCTTTAATCTCAGTATATTTCATTTTGGCTCTCTCTTGTAACAAACTTAGTTTTAAATGGCAATTTGTGCATCGCTAAAGTTAAAGCTTGTCTTGCCATTTCTTCATTAACCCCTGCCATTTCATAAATGATACGACCTGGTTTAATGTTCATTACCCATTCCTCAACTGCACCTTTACCTTTACCCATACGAGTTTCTAAAGGTTTTTTAGTTAGAGGTTTATCTGGGAAAACTCTAATCCAAGTTTTACCTTGTCTTTTTACAAAACGAGTTAAAGCAATACGAGCTGCTTCGATTTGGCGTGAATTGATACGGCCAGCTTCAGTTGCTTTTAGGGCAAAATCACCAAAAGTAAATTCAGTCCCTCTGTTGGCATAACCTCTGTTACGCCCTTTCATCATTTTACGATATTTTGTTCTTTTTGGCATTAACATGATTATTTACCTCTTCTTGCTCTTCTAGTTTTTTTAGCTGGAGCGTTTTCTTCGGTTTTTTCAGGTTGAACACCCTTTTGTAAAACTTCACCTTTGAAGATCCACACTTTGATACCTATATTTCCATAAGTAGTATGTGCTTCTGCAAAACCGTAATCAATTTTTGCTCTTAAAGTGTGAAGTGGAACACGACCTTCTAAGTACCATTCAGTTCTTGCCATTTCAGCACCACCTAAACGGCCTGAAACTGAAACTTTAATCCCTTTAGCACCTGCTTTTTGCGCTCCTTGAATTACTTTTTTCATTGCTCTTCTAAAAGCAATTCTTTTTTCAAGTTGAGTAGCAACACTTTCAGCTGCAAGCTGAGCTGAAGCACCTGCTTTTCTTTCTTCTTTGATATTGATATTAACTTCTTTTTTGATTAAATCTTGAAGTTCTTTTCTTAAAATATCAACATCACTACCTTTTTTACCAATAATAATCCCTGGTCTTGCAGCTACAACAGTTACTCTTAATTTTTTCGCTGTTCTTTCTACAAGAATTTGGCTAATTCCTGCATAATAAAGTTTTCTTTTTAAAAAAGTTCTGATTTTATAATCTTCACCAATATTTTCTGCTAAATTAGCTTTTGTAGGAAACCATCTTGATTCCCAATTTCTATTAATTCCTAGTCTTAAACCAATCGGATTTACTTTTTGTCCCATATTAGCTTTCCTTTTTCACTGATGCTTTTTTAGCTTTTGTAGTTTTTTCAGCACTTGCTTCTACTTTACTAACTTCTACCAAAATGTGTGAAGTTGGCTTTCTAATACGACTAGCACTTCCTCTAGCTCTTGGTCTAAATCTTTTTAAAACCGCACCAGCATCAACACGACAACTTGAAACAATAACTTCATTTGCTTCAAATCCGCCATTTGCTACAGCACTTGAAATAGCATTTGCTATAAATTTAGCACCTTTATTTGGCATAAATTTCAAACTAGCTAATGCAAGCTCTGCATTCATACCTTGAACTTCTCTAGCAATCAATCTCGCTTTAGTTGGAGATAATCTTATGAATTTAATTAACGCTCTACTCATAAATCTCCCTTACTTACCTATTTTTTTCTGAACAGAGCCTTTGTGACCCTTAAATGTTCTAGTAGGTGCAAATTCACCTAATTTGTAACCGATATGATTTTCAGTAACATATACTGGGATAAAGCTTTTTCCATTATGAACATTAAAAGTTAAACCTATCATATCAGGTATAATAGTGCTGCGTCTTGACCAAGTTTTAATTGGCTTACCATCGTTAGCTTTTTTAGCAGCGATGACTTTTTTCATTACATGGTCATCAACAAAAGGACCTTTTTTTAGTGACCTAGCCATCTTACTTTCCTTTTCTTCTTGAAATTATTAGCTTATCGCTAGCTTTTTTACGGCGAGTTTTAGCACCTTTAGTTGGTTTACCCCATGGAGTAACTGGATGACGGCCTGAATTTTTCTTACCTTCACCCCCACCGTGCGGGTGATCAACTGGGTTCATCGCAGAACCTCTTGTTTGAGGACGAATACCTCTATGGCGATTTCTTCCTGCTTTACCAATAGTCACGTTTGACCATTCTTCATTACCAACTTCACCAATACTTGCCATACATTCAGCTAAAACTTGTCTCATTTCACCACTTGCAAGTCTTAAGATAACGTATTTTTCTTCTTTACCCATTAATTGAGCATAAGCACCTGCTGAACGGATCATTTGACCGCCTTTGCCTGGTTTTAACTCGATATTGTGTACGATAGTACCCACTGGGATGTTTCTTAATTTCATTGCATTACCTGGTTTAATGTCAAGTCCGCTTTCAGCAGCACAAACAACATCACCAACACCTAAACCTTTTGGTTGTAAGATGTATCTTTTTTCACCATCTCTATAAGAGATTAATGCAATACGACAATTTCTGTATGGATCATACTCGATTGCTTCAACTTTACCTTCAATACCAAATTTTCTTCTTTTAAAATCTATAATTCTGTAAAGTTTTTTAGCACCTGCTTCTTTATGACGGCTTGTGATTCTACCATTATTGTTACGACCTGCATGAGCTGGAAGTTTTACAAGTAATGAACGTACACTAGCTTTTGCTGTGATATCATCAGAGCTTACACCTGTAATGTATCTTCTACTTGGAGTATATGGTTTATAAGTTTTAATTGCCATCTTATGCCTCCGAACTTTCTAAGCTCACACCTTCTGGTAGCTTAACATAGAATTTTTTAAAGCTATTTCTTTGACCTTCACGACCTCTAAAACGCTTTATTTTTCCATCCATTTTTAAAGAATTAATTCTTACTGGAGTTACACCAAAATATTCTCTTAAAACTTCTTTTAGACCATTTTTAGTCATTTTTGGAGAAGTTTGAATAACTACAACACCTTGCTCTTGAAGGTTTAAGCTTTTTTCAGTGTAAAGTATTGTTTTTATATCAGTAATATCTGCCATTTTAACCCTCTTTTACGATAGATTCAAGCGCTGCTTTTTCAATGATAACAGCATTAAATACAGATACTAAATAAGCATTTACTTCGCTAATATCAACTACATAGCAATTTGCTAAGTTTCTAAAAGCAAGAAGTGTTTTTTCATCTAGTAAATCTTTTACAATTAAAGCATCTTTTAAACCAAGCTTTTTAATAACTGCATTTGCATCTTTTGTTTTACCGCTTTCAATGCTTAAACTATCTACTGAGAATAATGCATTGTTTTGTGCTTTATCAGCCAATGCTCTTTCAAGCGCTAAGCGTTTTTGTTTTTTATTAACTTTTTGGAAATAATTACGATTGTTTGTAGGACCAAATGCTACAGCACCACCAACCCAAACATTCGTTCTTGTTGAACCTGCTCTTGCACCACCACGACCTTTTTGTCTCCATGGTTTTTTACCACCACCGCTTACATCGCTTCTACCTTTAGTATGAGCTGTGTTTGCTCTAAGGCTAGCAAGATAAGATTTTACATATAAATAAAGGTTGTGAGGATTAACTTCTGCATATTTTGCTGGAAGATCGAGTTCACTAGCTTTTTCAAATTTATCATTTAAAACAGTTACTTTACTCATTTTGCAATCCTTATTTTACCCATAGCACCATTAAATCCTGGTACTGCACCTTTTACTACTAAGATGCCATTTTCTTCATCAAATGAAACTACTTCATTTTTAACAGTAACTTTTACATTACCATAATGACCTGCCATTTTCATACCTGGTTGAACACGACCTGGCCATTCGCGGTTACCGATTGATCCGTGACGTCTGTGAAATCTTGAACCGTGACTTGCAGGACCTCCGGCAAATCCGTGTCTTTTAACAACCCCACTATAACCTCTACCTTTAGAATTAAAGCTTACTTTTAAAATAGAAGCTTCTTTTAAAGGATTAAGATCAATATCGCCTGCTTCTGTGTTTGCTACTTCTAAAGAAGCAAATCTATTATATTCAGCTGAAAGATTGTATTTTTTTTGCTGACCTGCAATGCATTTATTATTTGCTTTGCCTTTTACATAAGCAACCAAAGCTTTTCCATTTTCTACTTCACATACTTTAGTTTGAACAAGTTTAAGTAAGGTTACAGGAATGCTTGGCGTGCTGATTGTTCTACTCATACCAATTTTTTCTACAATGTATTCCATATTCTATCCTTATTTACCCATAGCTCTTACTTCAACATTGACCTCTGGAGCCAAGTCAAGCTTAGTGAGTGAATCTACTGTATCTGGAGTAGCTGCTACAATATCAAGCATACGAGCATGAATTCTCATCTCAAATTGTTCGCGTGAATCTTTATTGATGTGTGGAGATTTCAAAACTGTGTATCTTTTAATTTTTGTAGGCATTGGTACTGGACCTCTGATGTCAGCACCTGTTCTTTTAACAGCTTCTACAATTGCTGCAACTGTGCGATCTAGAACTCTGTGGTCATAAGCTTTTAGCTTAAGCCTGATTCTTTCCATATTTTTTCCTTTGTAAAGAACTCGTTAGACCCATAAGAATCTAACCACCATATAAAATGATGTTGAGATTATATAAAAAGAGCCTTTGCTATGTCAAGAAATTTATACATTTTTTTTAATTATTTTCCTTTTAAAAAGGATAAAAATTAAATTTTATAAAAATTTATAAGATTTTTTATACATTAAGAAAATCTAAGAAAAGATATAGTATGATTTCAAAATCTAAAGGGGCATTAGCTCAGCTGGGAGAGCACAACGCTGGCAGCGTTGGGGTCAGCGGTTCGAACCCGCTATGCTCCACCATTTAGTATAAAGAAATCTATGAAATCGCTACATTTTTTTTATGATAATTACCCAAAATTTCAAAAATTTGATGAAAGAAAAATTCAAATCCAAACCCATAAAAACATCATCATAAAAGGTGGTTTTGCAAGTGGTAAGAAAAATTTGATCTTAAATTTTTTATCTTTGTATAAAGCAGAAAATATACTTTTTATTGATTGTGATGATTTGAAATTTCAAGCAAGTGCTTTAGTAAATTTAAATTCGTTTTTAACTTATAATCCACAAATTAAATTTCTAGCTTTGTGTAATTTTGCTCACGATTTTGACTTTACTAGTTTAAAACATCTTAATTTGCAAATTATACTTAGCGTGTGTGATAGTAATTTTCATTTAGATTATTTTGAAGAACTTCATTTAGATTATTTAGACTTTGAAGAATTTTTAAGCTTAAATAAAAAATACACTGACACCAAAACTATGGTAAGTTATTTTTTACATACAGGACGCAATGTAATTTTAAACCATAATTCTAATACAAACTCATCATACCTAAAAAGCTTTTATACTCCATTAGAACTAATTATACTCAAGCAAATTGCCTTAAAACTTGGGAGCGAATTTAGCGTTAATGAATTGTTAAAAACTTTAAAAAACACCATAAAAATTTCCAAAGATACTTTATATAAAAGCATAGAAAAACTAGAATCAAACTACACTTTGTATTTTGTTAAAAATCTTGAAAAGAATTTAAAAAAAGTATATTTTTGGGACTTTTCGCTAAAAAATTCTCTAAGTATACAAAAAGACTTTGGTGCTTTGTTTGAAAATTTGATTTTAAGCGAGTTGTTTAAATTCAAGCAAGAAATTTTTTATACTAAGCATTTTGATTTTTACTTACCAAGTTTTAAAAATGCATTTTTATGCTCGCCCTTTAAAGATAAAGATTTACTTAGTTTAAAAGTCAAAAAAATCCTTAGCAAAAACCAGCTCGCACTTTCAACTATTTATATCATCACGCTTTCACAAAGAGATGAGTTTTTCATTGAAGGGGTGCGCGTGATGATTTTACCTTTTGATGAGTGGGCTTTAGGTAATTAATCTAACTCATCAAGATTATGTTGTTCTATAATAGAAACAATAAGCTTAGTATAATTACTTTTAATTTCTGAATATTTTTCTAAATGACTTGCTGCTTCTTTACCATCAAGTTTTTTATTTTCACTTATAATATTCCACCGCCAAGCCCTGAATTCTTTATAAGCATCGTGGCGATTTAAATTAAGCAAATACGAATCCACACTTTCTTGCAAGCTATCAAATATACGAATTTTATGCGTTTTACCTTCACCTCTTTCTTTTGGAATCAAACCTTTTTCACCCCAAGTCCATTCTCCAAATAAATTATTTGCTTCTTTAGCAAAACGGCTTGTGCCGGTTGCACTTTCAATAATAGCTTGAGCTATAGCTAAAGATTTTGGCACTTTTTGAATACGCATTTGGTATTCTTTATGATCGTATAAATTTTTAACGCGATATTTTTCTTTTAAAAACCATAGTTTTTGCACAGCATTAGAATTTAACTTTCTAAAATTGTTCTTTAAAGCTTCCTTAAAAAAAATATCTATAAATTCTTTTTCTTTTTCTATTTCTTTAAAAGAAACATCTAGTAAAGCATTGATTTTTTTTATAAAAACCTCACGCTTTTCTTTTATACTTAAAGCATAATAATGCTCATCAAAACCTGCTATAAATTCAGCTTTTAAAAACAAAACACTACTAAGTAAAATTATAATCAGCTTCAAAACAGCACTTCACCTTTCCTCTAAAAAATATTTGATCCTCTTCTAATCTAAAATGCAAGCTTTCATTGCTTTTTGGCTTTACCAAAATATCATCTTTTACTTTTTGATTTAAATACGCTAAGTAAAAACAAGCTCCCATGCCCGTACCACAAGCTAAAGTCTCATCTTCCACCCCGCGCTCATAAGTTCTAACTCTTATAAACTCTTCATCTTCCACTTTAGCAAAATTAACATTTGCATTATATTTTTTACGCACTTCTTTGCATAAATTGACATCAAATTCATTTAAATCATCAACAAAGGTTACTATATGTGGAACTCCGGTATTACAGCCTTGCCAAATTCTACCCTTATATTCAAAGGCTTCTTTGATATCCTTTACCCCGCTAAGTTTGATTTCAACCATATCATCATCAACAAAAGATTTTATAAGTCCTGCACCGGTTAAGAAATTTAAATATTGAGATTTTTTTAAATAATGATGAGCAAAATGTGCTGCTGCGCGTGATCCATTACCACACATACTTGCCTTACTCCCATCACAATTATAAAATTCCCATTCAAAATCATATCTATCATGAGGCACTACCACTATAAGTCCATCAGCGCCTATGCCCTCATAACGATTACAAAGAATTCTAGCTAATTCACTGCGATCTTTCTTTTCGCTATCTGCAAACACCACAAAATCATTCCCGCTAGCACAGTACTTATAAAATTTCATTTTTCAACCTTTAAAGTGTGTTTTAAAAAATTTAGCACATTTTTCTCAAAATTTTCATAACCTGAAGTATTTTTTATCACAAAATCTGCTTTTTTTAGTTTTTCTTCTATATCAAGTTGTAAATTAATTCTTTTTAAAGCTTCATTTTCATCTAAATTATCTCTTTGCATTAGTCTTTGAAGTAAAAGTTCTTTTGGAGTATAAATCAATATACTTTTTCCTAAATTTTGATAGTGATTGTTTTCAAAAAATAAAGGCAGTTCTATAAAAAAAGCCTTGTTGTTTTTATCTAAAATTTGAGCTTTTTGTAAAATTTCTTCTTTGATTTTAGGATGTAAAAAATCTTCTAACTTTTTTTTGGCATTTAAGTCATTAAATACAATAGCACCAAGTTTTTTTCTATCTATTTTTCCTGCTATGATTAAATCATCATTATTAAAAAGCTTAGCTATAGAATTTGCATTTTCATTTAAAAGCTCATGAGCTATCACATCTGCGCTTAAAGTATCAAAACCCAAATTTTGAACTATTTTTATAAAGCTTGACTTTCCACCTGCTATACTTGAAGTTACAAAATAAGCATTTTGCATAATTTAGCCTTAAAACATTTTTAGTTAAAATACCTTTTAAATTCTTAAAGGAAGATAAATGAATATAAGCTATGAAGATGCGGGCGTAAGTATAGATAATGGTAATGCTTTTGTAGAAGCAATCAAGCCTTTAGTAAAAGAAACTTTTAATGAAAACGTTTTAGGTGGTATAGGCTCTTTTTCTGGTGCTTTTGCTATGCCAAGTGGTTTTAAAAATCCTGTTATGTTGGCAGCTACAGATGGGGTGGGTACGAAGTTACGCCTTGCTATTGATAGTCAAAAATTTGACACAATAGGTGAGGACTTAGTAGCAATGTGCGTGAATGATTTAATTTGTAATTTTGCTACACCTTTGTTTTTTTTAGACTATTATGCAACTGCAAAACTAGATGTAGAAGTAGCTAAAAAGGTTGTAGCAGGGATTGCTAATGGTTGTAAAAAAGCAAATTGTGCCTTAATAGGTGGAGAAACTGCTGAAATGCCTGGCATGTATCATAGCAATGACTTTGACTTAGCAGGTTTTTCAGTAGGTATGGCTGAAAAAGATGAGATAGATAGAAGAAATTTTGTCAAAAATGGAGATATTTTACTAGCTTTGCCTAGTAGTGGACTTCATTCTAATGGATATTCTTTAGCTAGAAAAGTATTATTTGAAGTACAAAAGCTTAAGTTTGATGATAAACTAGATGGTAAAAATTTAATCGATATCTTACTTGAACCTACAAGAATTTACGTAAAAGACTTTTTAAAATTAAAACCTTTCATTAATGCACTAGCTCATATAACAGGCGGTGGTTTGGTAGAGAATTTACCTAGAGTTTTCCCAAGAGGAATAGGTGCTATCATCAGAAAACATCATCTCAAAACTCCTGAAATTTTTTACCAAATAGGCCAAAGCGTAGAAGAGGCTGAAATGTATAGAAGCTTTAATATGGGTGTGGGCTTAGTTATGGTGGTAGATCCATCTAATGTAGGAAAAGTTTTAGAAAGCTCAGACGCTTATGTAATAGGCGAAGTTGTGCTAAATGAGGGAGTGGTGTTGGAGTAAAATCTCTTAGAAACCCTAAGAGATTTTATTTTTAGTTTAGTGGATGAAGTTCGTTTGCATAAAAGCTTACTGAGTTCATACCTTCTTTGATAGCCCATTCATAAGCTTTTGCTACAAATTCCCAGTTAATATGTGCGTAGAATTTTTCTAAATACGCAGGACGTGCATTACGGTGATCTACATAATAAGCATGCTCCCATACATCAACTACTAAAAGTGGAATTTTACCTTCGGTGATAGGTGTAGCAGCATTACTTGTGCCAACTAGCTCTAATTTTTGATTTTGAGTGTTATAAACTAGCCAAAACCAACCAGAACCAAACACTCCGGTAGCGCCTTTGATAAACTCTTCTTTTAGATTTTCCATAGAACCAAAGTCTTTTTCAACCGCTGCTTTAAACTCATCACTTAAAGAACAGCCACAGCCACAGCATGTTTTTGGCTTAATGCAGTCAAAATAAAAGTCATGATTATACACTTGAGCAGCGTTGTTAAAAATTCCGCCATTTGAGTTTTGTATGATATAAACTAAATCTTTTCCTGCAAATTCAGTATCTTTAATAAGATTATTTAGGTTATTTACATAAGTTTGATGGTGTTTGCCATGATGAAATGCGAAAGTTTCTGCACTTAAAAAATCTCCAAAAGCGTCTGCTTCATAAGGTAATTTTCTTAATTCAAACATATTGTTCTCCTTTTTAAATTTTATAACATTCTAACATAGTTAAATTAAAAAAGACTAAACAACTCTTTATTTTTCAAAAAGTATTACTTTTCCTTGCTCTAAGCTTTTTGCTACATCAATAATGCGTTGGTTTTTACTACCTTTAAATTTTAAAGATAAATCTTTTTGCTCTAAAATAAACTTCCCATCTATCAAAACATCAGCCAAAACGAGCAATTCTTTCATAGCTTGTTCTTGCAATAGCTCTTCATAAGTAAAACCTGTATATATGGTAAGATCAAGTCCTAAAGCCTTGATATGCTTTGCTAGAATGCTTAAATTTTTTGCCTGCATAAAAGGCTCCCCGCCACTAAAAGTAACACCTTGAAGTAAAGGATTTTTACAAATATCATTATATAAACTTGCTAAATCTTGTAAATATCCTTTGTTAAAATCATGTGTTTGTGGATTATGACAACCTTTGCAATGATGAGGGCAGCCTTGAGTAAAAATCACATAACGCAATCCATAGCCATCGACTATGGATTCTTTTATAACACCAGCTAATCTAAGAAAAATCGTGTTTAATTCTTGCATGAACTTCGGCTTTTTTAGCATCGTTAAAACGATCGAGTGTTCCTACTAAATAGCCCGTGATTCTTCTTATGCGTTCAAATTTAATACCATCTTCTTTTCTATGGCATTTTGGACAAAACTCATCTATCACGCCACTATAACCACACACTGGATCCCTATCTAGCGGAAAATTAATCGAGCCATAGCCTATATTGCTTTCTTTCATACATTTTACAATGCGTTCAAAACTTTCTAAATTCTTACTCACATCGCCGTTTAATTCTACATAAGTAATATGCCCGCCATTATTTAACTCATGATATGGGGCTTCTATTTGAATTTTTTCATATATACTAATAGGAAAATCTACAGGAATATGAAAAGAATTAGTATAAAATTCTTTATCGGTTATGCCTTTTAAAATGCCGTATTTTTTTTGATCTAGTTTTAAAAATCTTCCACTTAAACCTTCAGCTGGAGTAGCTATGAGCGAAAAATTAAGCTTATCTTTGAGTGCTTTTTCATCGACAAATTCACGCATAAAACGCACGATTTGCAAGCCAAGCTCCCTTGCTTCTTGACTTTGTCCATGATGAGAACCTATCAAAGCCATTAAACTCTCACAAAGTCCTATATAGCCTATAGCCAAAGTCCCGTGTGCTATGATTTTTTCTACACTATCATTTTCTTTTAAAGAATCTGAATCTATCCAAATTCCCTCGCCCATTAAAAATGGAAAATTTTTAACCTTTTTTAGACTTTGAATTTTATATCTATGAAGTAATTGCTCATACACAAGCTCTAATTTTTCTTTTAAAAGTGAGTAAAAAAGCTCTAAATTTCCTTTGGCTTCTATGGCTAAACGCACAAGATTTATACTTGTAAAGCTTAAATTTCCCCTGCCGCTTGTGATTTCTTTGCTCTCATCATAAACATTTGCCATGACCCTAGTTCTACAACCCATATAAGCTACTTCGCTATTATAATCACCTTTTTTATAGTATTTTGCGTTAAAACTTGCATCTAAAAAGCTAAAATTTGGAAAAAGTCTTTTAGAAGCACATTCTATGGCAAGCTTAAAAAGCTTATAGTTTGGATCTGTTTCATTATAGTTAATACCTTCTTTTACTTTAAAAATTTGCACAGGGAAAATCGGCGTTTCGCCATTTCCTAAACCTCTCATCGTGACTTTGAGTAAATTTTCTATCACCATTTGCCCCTCAAAAGAAGTATCGGTGCCATAATTTAACGTACTAAAAGGTACTTGAGCACCTGCTCTTGAGTTCATAGTATTAAGATTATGCACTAAAGCTTCCATGGCTTGAAAAGTTGCATCTTGAGTTTGCTTTAACGCTCTTTTGTAAGCATAAGCATTTGCTTGTTTTAAAAAATTCTCATCGCTATTTAAGTCAAACCTTAAAAGCTCTTTGAAGCATTCTTTTTCGCTTGAAACTTGAAAATTAGCATTTTTAAAGCATTGCCCATCTAAACTTTGTTCTAATTTTATTTCAAAAAAAGCATTTATAGCCTTTTTATATTCTTTTTGAAAAGTCTTTGCCACACCCTTTGCCATAGCAAAATCAAAATTTGGTATAGATTGACCCCCATGCATTTCATTTTGATTAGCTTGCAAGGCAATGCAAGCTAAAGAAGCATAAGATCTGATATCATTTGGCTCACGCAAGCTTCCATGCCCTGTGCTAAAACCCTTTTCAAAAAGCTTTAACAAATCTATTTGACAACAAGTTTGTGTTAGCATATAAAAATCTTTATCGTGTATGTGTATATCGCCGTTTTTGTGTGCATTTGCGATATGTTTTGGTAAAATACACTCATCTACATAGTATTTTGCGCCTTCTGAACCATATTTTAACATCATACCCATGGCACTATCTGAATTAATATTTGCATTTTCTCTTTTTAAATCAGCTTCTTTAGAATCTTTGAAAGTTAAATCATCATACAAACTTAACAAATCATAGCTGCCATTACGAATTTGTGTTCTTTTTTGGCGGTATAAAATATAAGATTTTGCGGTATTGACTAAGGCATTTTTGATTAAAACTTCTTCAACTTTATCTTGAATTTGCTCTACTTGCGTGTGATTTTCATCAAGTAAAGCCACAACCTCATCACAAAGCTTATCTAAAAAATCATTTTTTAATTTTTCATCTGTAGAGTTTATATTAGCTTTAAAAATAGCATTTTTGATTTTAAAAATATCAAATGCAACTTGACTTTTATCTCTTTTTATAATAAATTTTATTTTCATGGAAATTTTCCTAAAAAATAATCTCTAAATACTGAAAAACAGCACTTTGAAAAGATAAGTTTAGTACAAAAAGTTGATGGAAAACTTAAAAAGATAAAAGAAAAATTCACACAAAAAATGTGTGAATTTTGTTTATTCTAGCTCTATACCTTTTACGGTATAAATTTTATCAAGACCACGATTTCCAAACATTTTTTGGGTATTGCAATCTTTTTGGATGTTCCATTCATCTAATTCGTGGTGAAAATTTTTACAATTATGGAAAAGATATGCCATGGTTATTACATTTTGCACATCCCAATTTGCCACGCTATGCTCATACGCATGACAGTTTTCAAAGCAATGTGCCATTCTGGTTGCATTTGAAGTTTTCCAGTGCAATAAAGAATGGTTAAAACTAACACAATTGAAAAACATATAAGACATATCTTTTAGACTTTGTGTATTCCATTTTGATAAATCTTGATTGAAATTTTTACAATTAAAAAACATACTTGCCATATTTTCAACATTAGAAACATTCCAACGCGACAAATCTGCATTAAAATTTTCACAACAATAAAACATATAAGACATATCTTTGGCATTTGAAACATCCCAACGTTCAATACCTAAAAAATCTAATCTTTTAGAATAATAAAACACATAAGAAAAATCATCAATCAAAGATACATCAATATCTCTTAAAGAAATTCTTTCATTGTGCACCAAATTCATTAACTCGTTTTTGTTTTTAGGTCTATACATTTTATCCTCCTTTTTTGTACATTTTAAAAAACAATTGTGAAGTCAATGTAAATTTAAAAATAATTAATAAAAATTTTAAAAAATTTAATAGTAATTAATTTAAAATTAACTTAATTTAAATAAAAGAAATTAGATAAGAAAGTATTTGTCAAAAACAATGTAACTTTTTGTAAAAAATGACAATGATTATCAAAAACTATGAAAATGAAAATAGCATTAAGAAGTGGTGACCCATACGAGACTCGAACTCGTGTTACCGCCGTGAAAGGGCGATGTCCTAACCGCTAGACGAATGGGCCACTTACAGTATAAAATAAAAATTATATCTATACTTTACTTAATAAATAATTAATTTGTTATTTTATATAAAAATATATAATTTCATCCTATTAAGTAATCAAGGAAAAAAATGGATATTTTAAGTTTAATTGTTTTATCTTTTGCTTTAGCAGCAGACGCTTTTGCGGTCTCATTGTGTAAGGGTTTTAGTGCTAAAGAATTAAAAATAAGACATTATTTAATAGTTGGATTATATTTTGGTGGCTTTCAGGCTTTAATGCCGGCTATTGGATACACTCTAGGGGCTTCTTTTGGTTCTTTTGTGGAAAAAATTGATCATTGGATTGCTTTTATTCTTCTTGGTGCTATAGGTGGTAAAATGATACAAGAATCTTTCAAAAAGGATAGTTGTAAAGAAAATTCAAATTTATTTGATTTCAAAACCATGATAGCTCTTGCTATTGCCACTAGTATCGATGCGCTTGCTGTTGGGGTAAGTTTTGCCTTTTTAAAGGTAGATTTATTTATAGCATTGTTATGTATAGGTGTAATCACTTTCATAATGTGCGTTCTAGCTTTAAAAATCGGTAGTAAATTCGGCACTTACCTCAAAAGTAAAGCCGAATTTCTAGGTGGTACGATTTTAATTTTACTAGCGGTTAAAATTTTATTTGAACATTTATCTTAGATATCTATTTCTATCCCTACAGGAGCATGATCTGAACCAAAAATGTCATCTCTTATGAAGGCATTTTTGAGCTTATCTTTCAAGCCATTAGAAATGAAAAAATAATCAATCCTCCAGCCTACATTTCTTTCTCTTGCTTTCATTCTATAGCTCCACCACGAATACTTTTCTTTAACATCGCCATTTATATGTCTAAAAGTATCAATAAAGCCTAATTTTAGCAAATCATCTATCCAAGCACGCTCAATCGGTAAAAAACCTGAAGTTTTTTCATTGGCTTTTGGGTGGGTTAAATCTATCTCACGGTGAGCAGTATTTACATCTCCGCAGATAATGATTTCTTTACCTTCTTTTAAAAGTTTATCTAAATACACTAAAAAATCATTATAAAATTTCATTTTAAAGTTCAAACGCTCTTCATCTTTTTGGCCATTTGGAAAGTAGATATTAAACAAAACTACATTTTTAAAGCTATGCTCTAAAACCCTGCCTTCATCATCATCAAAAAACTCACATTTTTTGACTTCACAATCAAAATTACACAAGCTCATTACACCTGAATACCCTGCTCTTTTAGCGCTATTTGAATACATATGTTTAAAAGGATATTCATAAATTCTTTTTGGAAATTTATCCTCGTGTGCTTTGATTTCTTGGAAACCTATAAAATCAATTTCTTCTTTTTCAATCCAATCAAGTGCATTTTTATCACAAATTGCCCTTAGGCCATTTACATTCCATGATAATAATTTCATAAAATCCCTTTACTAATCTTCTTTTGTTGCTATTTTATATGCGATTTATTAATTTTATTCAAATAGACTAAGTTTTTATTTTATTCTAAAGGAAAAAAATGCACCTAAAACTTTCATGGACAAAATTTACCCTGCTTAATGCGGTTTTTATCATGGTATTTAACTTTCCATTGTTTGAGTTTGTATATGAAAAGATAGATCAAAACACTATGCTCTTTAGTGTATTTTTTGGAATTTATTTTTTCTTAGTTTTAAGTGTTTTGTCTTTGGTGTATTTTCCCTACATCGCCAAAATTTTAAGCATTTTTTTACTTAGCACTTGTGCTATTTGTAGTTATTTTGTTAGTAATTATGGGGTTTTAATCGATGATCATATGATACAAAATGTTGTTGAAACAGATAATAGGGAATTTTTTTCTTATTTTAATTTTTCCTTTGCTTTGTATATTTTAGCCTTTGTGGTTTTTCCTAGTTTACTTGTGATTTTTACTAAGATTGATTATCAAAAATATTTTTTCAAAAAAAGCGTATTGCTTTTAGGCTCTTTAGTGTTTTGCTTTGCTTTAGTAGCTCTTAGCTCAAAAACACTTTTGCCTTTTTTAAGATCACACAATATCGTTAGAATGTATAATCTACCTTTTTACCCAATATACTCAAGCATAGAATTTACAAAGAAAAAGCTAGCAGGTAAAAAAGAACTAACTATCATTTCAAATGATGCAAGTTTAAAAGATACTAATACAATTAAACTTATGATTTTGGTCATAGGTGAAACTGCTAGAGCGAGTAATTATTCTTTAGGCACTTACAAAATCAATGATACGAATTTTTATACCAAAAATGAGCCAAATTTAGTGTATTTTAGTGATATAAGCTCTTGTGGCACTGCTACTGCAAGAAGTTTGCCTTGTATGTTTTCAAGACACAAAAGAGTAAATTTTGAAGATGGGCTATATGAAGAAAATGTTTTAGATATCTTACAAAAGGTTGGAGTACAAAGTATTTGGTTTGGTAATAACTCAGGAGGCTGCAAAGGAAATTGTGATCGTATAAAACACAAACTAATTCTAAAAGATTATGATGAGAGCTTACTTGAGCTTGTAAAACAAGAACTTGAAAATATAAATTCAAACAAAATTATCGTTGTGCATTTACAAGGCTCACATGGACCAACTTACTATAAACGCTATCCAAATGCATTTAAAAAATTTACGCCAACATGTGATACAAACGAGCTTAACACCTGCTCACACGAACAAATCATAAATACCTATGATAATACTTTACTTTATACAGACTTTATTATAAAAAGCCTTATAGATATGCTTAAGCAAAATCCTACCAAAGAAGCTTCTTTGCTTTATTTATCAGATCATGGAGAAAGCTTGGGTGAAAATGGAATTTATCTTCATGGCATGCCTTATTTAATAGCACCAAAAGAACAAAAACACATACCGATGATATTTTGGAGTAAAGATAGTAAATTAAGCCAAGATTTACAAAGCAAAAAAGACTATAAACTTTCTCAAGATAATCTTTTTTCAAGTTTGCTCGGGTATTTTGGTGTAAATAGCAAAGAATATGAGGCAAATTATGATATATTTAGCAAAAATTTAAAGGAAAATCCTTAATGAAGCCAAAGTATTCTTTATTTAAAAATGCAAGCTATGCCTTTAGTGGAATTAAATTTTTACTCCAAGATGAAATGGCTTTTAGGATAGAATTTGCCATTATTTTACCTTTGATTTTTGCAAGCTTATTTTTACCTGTGAGTTTTTTAGAGCATTTTGTGCTTGTATTTGTTTTGGTGCTAATTTTGATCGTAGAAGCGCTAAATTCTGCCATAGAAGCTTGTGTGGATCTTTGCACCAATGAATTTCACATCTTAGCTAAAAAAGCAAAAGATTGTGCGAGTGCTGGGGTGTTTTTTAGCGTGGTTTTAGCTATAATTACTTGGAGTTTTATTCTTTTTGATTTGGTTAGAGAATGGATGATAAAGTAAAAACGCTATGTGTGAAAATCTTTGGTAAAAAACGCTTTGAAATTTTAGAATTTTTAGCCCTTCATGCTGATGATGATGGTTTTGTCTTTGCAAATATAGAAGAACTTTCTAAAAGGTTAAATATCAGCAAACCTACCATCATTTCTACTTTTAAATTTTTAGAAGAAAAAGCTTTACTTGAAAAACTCAAAAACGGCTTATATAAACTCAAATAGGAGATAAAATGACACTTAAAAACCCTTTGGATATGCATTTACATTTACGTGATGAAAGTATGCTTGAACTTGTAGCCCCATTTAGCGCAAAAGACTTTAAAGCAGGGGTTATCATGCCAAATTTAATTACCCCGCTTACCGAAACAACTGCACTCAAAGCTTATAAAGAACGCATTTTAAAAGCATGTAAAAATGAAGATTTTACGCCTTTGATGACTTTATTTTTTAAAGACTATGATGAAAAATTTTTAGAAAAAGCTAAAAATGAGCTTTTTGCTATCAAGCTTTATCCTGCAGGTATCACTACCAACTCAGATAATGGAATTTCAAGCTTTGATATAGAAAAGTTAAAACCTACACTAAATGCTATGAGTGAGCTTGGCCTGCCTTTACTTGTACATGGAGAAACAAATGATTTTGTAATGGATAGAGAGGCAAATTTTGCTAAAATCTATGAAAAATTAGCTAAAAACTTCCCAAAATTAAAAATCATAATGGAACATATTACCACTAAGGTTTTGTGTGATTTATTAAAAGATTATGAAAATTTATATGCAACTATCACTTTACATCATTTAATGATAACCCTTGATGATGTAGTGGGTGGTAAGATGGATCCGCATTTATTTTGCAAGCCTATTGCAAAACGCTATGAAGACAAAGACGCTTTATGTGAGCTTGCTTTTAGTGGTTATGAAAAGGCTATGTTTGGAAGTGATAGCGCACCTCATCCATTACACACTAAAGAATGTTGTGGCTGTGCAGCTGGAGTATTTAGCGCACCGGTGATTTTACCTGTGCTAGCTGAACTTTTTGAAAAACATTCAAATGAAGCAAATTTACAAAAATTTATTTCAGATAATGCTTGTAAAATTCATAATCTTAAATTTGAAAAAGATAAAATCATCACTTTAGAAAAACAAGAATGGCAAGTAGCGCAAAAATACGGCGATGTAGTGCCATTTATGGCAGGAAAAACTTTAAATTTCAAGGTTATTTAGCCTTGAAATTTAATCAATAATCAAAAGTTTTATCTTAGCTTCTATAATCTCTTCTACCTCATCTTTTACAAAGCTTTCTAACTCTTGTTTGTTTGCATTAACACCATTCATACTCAAATGCCACAAAGCATTTTCTATCGCACTTTCTTTGTCTCTTTTTACTACTCTAGTTTCGTTAAAAATTTCACTCTCATAAGGGATATTTTGCGCATTTAAAAAACCTTGCAAGTCCTCTTCATAAAAACCTTTAAAATGCGTGTTAAAACGCTCAAATATAGGATCTAAAAAGCTACTTTTGCGCCTACTCGCCCAGCCTAAATATACTTTTTTAGAAGCTAAGCTTAAAAAAGCTTTATAGTCTTTTTCATTTTGTAAAGCAGGGGACATACTCAAAAAGGCTAAGTCAAATTTTGTATTATTGTTTTTATAAAAGTTTTCAAAGTCCAAATTTAGTGTTTTTACATTTGATATAGCATGAGTTTTTGCATCTTCTTGCAAAATTTCAAGCATAGCACTAGAGCTGTCTACACCCAAAACACTTTTTGCTTTTTGTGCTAAATGCAAAGTCCAAACACCACTCCCACAACCTATATCTACCACGCTTTTACCTCGCAAGGATCCAAGTTTTGCAAAAGTAGCTTTTTGAATTTCGTTTAAATCAGGATTATACCTTGCATAGCTTTTTGCTTTTTTATTCCATAAATTCATCTTCACTCCTTATTTTTTCTAATATAGTATAATATTTTTTTGTTTTTAGAAAGGAAAATTATGCGTGTATTGTTTTTGTGTTTGATTTCATTTTTAAGTATATATGCTAAAGATTTGGTAAGTGTTAGTATAGCTCCACAAGCTTACTTTGTAAAGCAAATTGCTAAAGACACTTTAGATATTAATATAGTCATACCGCCTAATGCAAATGAGCATACTTTCGAATTTAAACCAAGTGGTATTTTAAAACTTGAAAAAAGCGATATTTACTTCACGGCAAATTTGGAATTTGAAAAAATTTGGATTTTAAAACTTAAAGATAATCTCAAAAATACCAAAATCATCTCTACTCAAAATGGCATTGATTTTATACCTTTGCAAGAGCATGCACATGAAGGACACTATCATCATGGAGATGATCCTCACACATGGCTTGATCCACTTTTAGCGAAAACTCATGCTAAAAATATCACCCTAGCGCTTATAAAACAATACCCACAAAATAAAGCATTTTATGAGCAAAATTTAGAAAATTTCTTAAAAGAAATGGATACATTAAATTTACAAATACAAGCTTTATTTAAAAATGCAAAAAACAAGCATTTTTTAGTTTATCATCCATCTTGGGGGTATTTTGCAAAAAGATATCATCTAAGTCAAATTCCTGTAGAAATAGAAGGAAAAGAGCCTAAGCCAAAAGACTTAGCCAAGCTTGCAAAACTCATACAAAAAGAGCAAATCAAAGCTATTTTTGTACCCAAAGGAGCTAATAACAATACCATTAAAGCTATGGCGAGTAATTATGATCTTAAAATCATAGAACTTGATCATTTGCCAAGTGATTATAAAAATGAGCTTTTAAAAGATGCAAAAAACATAGCAAGCGTTTTACAATGATAAAAATCAATATTAAAAATTTAAACTTTTCATATAATCAAGATGAGGTTTTAAAAAATATCAACCTAAACTATGAAAGCAAAGACTTTTTAGCCATAGTAGGACCAAATGGTGGGGGTAAATCTACACTTTTAAAACTCATACTAGGCTTGCTAAATAGTCATAAAAATATAAACTTTGAAAACTTGAGTTTAAAAGATATAGGTTATGTCCCACAAAATACTTTAGCTAATCCAAACTTTCCAGTATGCGTACTAGAAGTAGTGATGATGGGAAGAGTGGATAAAAAATTCTTTGGTTTTTATACCAAAAAAGATCAAGAGCAAGCCTTACTAGCCTTAGAAAAAGTAGGTATGAGAAATTTTTGGGATAAAAAAATCAACGAATTAAGCGGAGGCCAAAGACAAAGAGTTTATATAGCAAGAGCTCTAGCAAGCGAATGCAAACTTTTAATCCTTGATGAGCCTACTGCAAGTATAGATACTAAAGGCTCGGTGCAGATTTTTGAGCTTTTGAAAAAATTACACGAAAGCGGGGTTGGCGTGATAGTAATATGCCATGATTTAAATGTCAGCTTAGCTTATGCAAATAAAATAGCGTATTTAAATAAAGAATTATTCTTGCATGAAAACACCCCTGAAAAAAAGGCACATTTACTAGCACATTTAAGCCAAAATCACACGCATTTTTGTGATGTGGAGCTTAGCTTGGAGCAGTGTTGCTGTGAAGGAAAAAACCATGCTTGAACTTTTATCTAGCTCTTTTATACAAAATGCTTTTTTGGCTGCATTTTTAACTAGCATTGCTTGTGGGATTATGGGGACTTTAATCATGATCAACCGCTTAAGCTCTATGGCAGGAGGCATTACACATGGGGCTTTTGGGGGCATAGGTATAGCATTTTATTTTGGTTTGCCAGTACTTGTTAGCACGAGTTTATTTACTCTTTTTTTAGCCTTGCTTGTAGCATTTTTAGTGCAAAAATATCCTTTTAGGAGCGATAATATAGTCGGTGTTATATGGGCTTTTGGAATGGCTGTTGGTATCATACTCATAGACTTAACTCCTGGGTATAATGGTGATTTAATGGGATATTTATTTGGTAGTATTTTGTCTGTACCTACACAAGATATAGTTTTATTTGCAGTAATTGATGTGATTTTTGTCATTTTAGTATTGCTTTTTTATCGTCAATTTGAAATTCTAAGCTTTGATAAAGAATTTGCAAGCTTAAGAGGGGTTAAAACTAATCTTTTTCATTATCTTTTAATCGCGATGATGGCTTTTTGTATCGTTATAAGTATCAAAGCAGTAGGGCTTATACTTGTGATAGCTTTACTTAGCATACCTGCATTTATCGCAGAAAGTTTTTCTAAAAAGCTTGGTCAAATGATGATCATCTCTACACTTTTGAGCATAAGTTTTTGTGTGATAGGGCTTTTTGTGAGTTTTTATTATAATCTTGCAAGCGGAGCTTGTATTATAGCAAGTGCTTGTGTGATTTTTGTGCTTTATCTTTGTTTTAGCGCCTTTTTAAAGAAAAGTTAAAATTTACTTTTACTTTAAAACGCTATTTTCATGCACTCTTAAAAAACTAGCAAATTTTGGCTTGCCATTTTTGGTTAAGCCGTTGTATTTAAAAGTGATGATAGCGCCAACTGGCGGAGGGTTTAAACGATCGCTTTCTTTAAAACCCAAACCTATTTTAAAACTTACTTTTTTACCCTCAATCACTGCTTCACAGAGCAAAGATCCCATTTTATCTTCAAATTTTCCTTTACCTTCAAAATGCTTTTTTACAACACATTCTGTATCATCAAAAGGTTTTAGTTTGTAAGCATTGTTTGATCTTTTCTTTTCATAAGGTGCGTTGTTTAATCTTATGATTATACCCTCGCCTTTATGCGAAATGATATCTTGGTAAAATTGCTTTAAATGATTTTTATCTTTAATGCGAATTTGTGGGATGATTTTTATAAAATCATTTGGATTTTTAGTCAAATACTTTTTTAAAACTTCTAATCTTGCTTCTAAGGTGCAAGGATCAAGCTTAAATTCCTCACAAACATTTGGCACATCAAAGACATTATAACTTACTTTTTGCCAAAGTTTTTCATCAGGATTTTCTTGGCGTATTAAAGATGAAATTTCTTCAAAAGAAGCTCTTTTTATCCAAAGTTCTCCATCTAACTCAAATTTAGGAAAGTTTTTTGTGAAAAACGAAGGGAGTTTTATAGCATTTCCTGCTCTTGTTTGCATAGACTTACCACTCCAAAGCCCTCTTACACCATCGAGCTTTTCACTCATGAGATAATGGCTTAAATTTATATCTTTAAATGCTTTTTCATCATAAACTTTAAAAAGTAAAATATCTTTAGCAAAAAGAGGATTTAAAAAGAAAATAAAGAGAAAAACAAGGCTTATAAAAAGCCTTGCAATAAGATTAAAGTGCTTTTTTAGCAGCATCTGCTATTTTAGCAAAAGCAGCTGCGTCATTCATCGCTAAATCAGCTAAGATTTTTCTATCAAGCTCAATACCTGCTTTTTTAAGACCATTTATAAATCTTGAATAACTAATATCATTTAGTCTGCAAGCTGCATTGATACGTACTATCCAAAGACGACGGAAATCACGTTTTTTGCGACGTCTATCACGATACGCATAAACCAAACTTCTTTCTAATTGTTCTTTAGCTTTTCTAAAGTGTTTGCGGCGACCACTATAAAAACCACGCGCAAGTTTTAAAACTTTTTTATGTCTGCGGCGTCTTACAACACCTGTTTTTACTCTTGCCATATTTATCCTTTCACAAATTGGCGTTCGTTAAACGAATCTTGCCCTTTAAAATAAGGGGAGCTTGAATGACTTTCGTCAAAAACTAAATTTAAGCGAGCTTAAATTCCTAACATTTTTTCAACCGCTTTAACATTGGTTGAGTGAACATACTTAGAAGTGCGAAGATCACGCATTCTTTTAGCAGGTTTTTTAGTCAAAATATGGCTTCTATAAGCAGCGCCTCTTTTGATTTTATTTTTACCTACTTTGAAGCGTTTAACAGCACTTTTAACGCTTTTCATTTTTGGCATGTGTATCCTTTGGATCAATTTTTTCATAAAAGAAAGCTATCATTTTACTACAACTATGCTTTAGAAAAATTAAATTCTAATTCTTCTTTTTTAACACATAAAGTTGTTCTTGTATATACATAGAGCGTTTAGAGAGGTTTCTACTAGCTCTAAAGGCATTATACTTTTGCTCAAGCACAAAGCATTCTCCAAGACTTTGAAGTCTTTTTGTGAAATTTTCTTTTTTTACAAAACCTTCACAATTATAAGAAAGCAATACAATCTTAGCTTTTAAATCATTAATCAAATCAAACAAAGCATCTTCGGCTTTTTTTTCTTTGTTAAAAGCACTGCGGTTCCAGTCTTTTGGTATACCAGAAACCTTTGAAATTTCCTTTGGCTTTTTATAATTAGCAATTAAATTTAACATAAAATAATTTGATCCATAAGGGTGTTGATTATAAGGTGGGTCTAAATACGCCACATCAAAGCTATCAAGCTCTTTGGCTAAAATATTTGCATCTTTTTGAAAAACCTCATATTCACAAGTAAAATTTGAAAAAATAGGCATTTTTAAAGCTATATCACCCTTTATACGACTAAGTGCGTTTGCTCCATTTCCTCCAAATTTACCAATGCCATTTTTATCTTTATAAAAGCCTTTAAAAACCCCGCTTGTATTTGCATGCACACTTGCTTCATAAATAAGTGGTGCAATGAAATATTTTTGAATTTCTTTTGGCAAGCTTGAAATTTTTTCTCGCATAGAGTCTAAATACATAGCGTTTTTAAGCGTGTAGAAAACTCTTTCATTCTTTTGGATATACTCATCATCGTTTGGTGCATAAAGCTTGCTTATAAAGCCTTTTTTGAGTTTTAAATCAGAAATTAAAAAAGCATAATGTTTTTGTAATTCTTGTAAAAATTGTGCGTTTTGATTGCTTAAATAACACTCATTGATGATTTTAGAATAATCTTCCAAATCATTTGCCATGATAAAACTCGTATAAGGCTTCACAAAACGCGAAACCACCCCAGAGCCACTAAATACATCACAAAAACTAAATTTGTCTTTTTTAAGCTCATTTTGTGCGAATTTAAAGCCTTGATTTAAAAACTCAAGCAAAGATCTTTTATTGCCAAGATAAGTTATGATTTGTTCTTTTAAAAATTGTGGATTTTCTTCTAGCATAAGTTTAAAATACAAGCCTTAAAAAGGCTTGTGATTATTTTTTCTTTTTAGGAGTTACTAGCATATTTACATAGCGTCCTTCGAGTAAAGGCTCTTTGTCTCTATCTGCTATATCTTCAACCATTTGCCAAATTTTTTCAAGCAAAGCTACCCCTGCTTCAGGAGAGCCCATCTCACGACCTTTTAAAAACACTCTAAATTTCACATGCTTGCCTTGCTCTAAAAACTCGCTTGCGTGTTTGACTTTATAATTAATGTCATTTTGAGCGATTTTCACAGAAAGTTTGATTTCTTTTATATCAATAACTTTTTGTTTTTTCTTTGCTTCTTTTTGTTTCTTTTCTTGTTGATAACGGAATTTTCCATAATCCATTATCTTACATACAGGTGGTTTGGCTTCAGGGGCTATCATCACCAAATCAAACCCTAGTCTATTTGCTATATCTAGCGCTTCATCACTACTAATAATGCCATAAACCTTGCCATCATCACCTATACATCTGATCTCATCTGCTTGAATTTCTTCATTTAGCAATACTTCTTTTTCTTTACTCAAAAGCGTACCTCACTTAATTTCTCCTTTGTTAGGGTTATAAATTCATCTAAAGTCATTGTTTTTTGTTCTTTTGCTCTTCTATCTCTTAAAGCCACACTTTTGTTTGCTACTTCTTCATCACCTAAAACAAGTATCATAGGCACATGTGCTTTTTCAGCGGTGCGGATTTTTTTATTTAAGCTTTCATTTTTATTATACACTTCACTATCAATGCCAAGTTCTAAAAGTTTTCTTGCTATTTCTTTTGCATAATCATGGTGATTTTGCGAAATAGGCACTATAGCTACTTGAGTTGGTGCTATGAAAAATGGCAACTCCCCTGCACAATGCTCTACTAAAATTCCTATAAATCTTTCAAAAGAACCTAAAATAGCACGGTGAAGCATTACAGGTTGTTTTTTCTCATTATCTGCGTCTGTGTATTCGAGTTTAAAACGGCTTGGTAAGTTAAAATCTACTTGTATAGTTCCACACTGCCATTTTCTTTTTAGTGCATCAGTGATTTTTATATCGATTTTTGGACCATAGAAAGCTCCACCGCCCTCATCAATGCCATATTTTAAACCTTGCTCATCTAAAGCTTCTTTTAAAGCCTTTGTAGCTATATCCCAAATTTCATCATCACCTATTGCTTTTGCTGGGCGTGTTGAAATTTCCATTTCATAATCAAACTCAAAAGCCTTCATCAAAGTATCAACAAAGCTTAAAATTTCTAAAACTTGCTCTTTTATCTGACTTGGCATACAAAAAATATGTGCATCATCTTGGGTAAATTCTCTTACCCTAAAAAGCCCGTGTAAAACTCCACTCTTTTCATGGCGGTGCACCACGCCATATTCAAAAAATTTCAAAGGTAAATCACGATAGCTTCTAACATCACTTTGATAAATTTTAATATGTCCTACACAATTCATCGGCTTAATGCCGTATTCTTGCTCATCAATTTGCGTAAAATACATATTTTCTTTATAGTTTGCATAATGTCCACTAATTTTCCACGCATCAGCTTTTAAAAGTTCAGGCCCACGCACAGGCTCATAGCCTCTTAATCTATGTGCTTTATATAGCAAATGCTCTAATTTGCTTCTTAATTTTGCACCATTGCTAAGCCATATAGGAAGCCCACCGCCTATTTCATCATCAAAGGCAAAAAGCTTCATTTCATTACCAAGTTTTCTGTGATCTCTTTTTTTAGCTTCTTCAATGATTTTTAAGTATTCATTTAAACTTTCTTTATCTGCAAAGGCAGTACCATAAATTCTTGTGAGCATTTCTCTTTTTTCATCGCCACCCAAATACGCTCCCGCTACACGAGTAAGCTTGAAAAATCTTAAATATCTAGTGTTTGGCACATGAGGCCCACGGCATAAATCTTCAAATTCACCTTGCTTATAAATACTTACTTTTCCATCAGGAATTCTTAGTAAAACTTCTTGTTTTAAATCATCATTAGCAAATTTTTCTTTAACCTCAGTCTTTGAGAGTTCGTATTTTGTGATGTCTAGTTTTGCTTCTGCTAGTTCTTTCATTTTCTTTTCGATTTTGCTTAAGTCTTCTTCTGAAATCTTACTATCAACTCTAAAATCATAATAAAACCCATCTTCTATCACAGGCCCTACGAAAAATTTAGCCTCTGGATATAAACTTTTAATCGCTTGAGCCATTAAATGCGCACAAGAGTGGCGGATAACTTCTAAACTTTCTTTAGAGTTATCAAAATAAATCGGAGTTAAATTTGTATCATTGTTAAAACTTTGAGTATCTACCAAAGTTTCATTATTTGCATATGCAATTATATCTTTTGTCATTTCTACCCTTAACACTCACTAACCTTGTGAGCTTAAATTAAAATATAAGACTAATTTTAGCTATGAAAAACTTAAACTTTTTTTAAATAAAGGATATTTTTATATTTCAAACACCCGTTCTTGATATATCTAAAGCACCACTCATAAAAAGGTATAAAAATACAAAACCTAAAATTATCCTATAAATTCCAAAAGGTATGAAGTTTATCTTGCTGATTAATTTTAAAAATATTTTAATTACAACAAAAGCCACTATAAAAGCTGTTACAAAACCTATAGCTAAAGGAATGAAATTATTCATATTACTTAAAACCTGTGGTTCTTTATAAATGCTATAAGCTGTTGCGATAATCATAGTTGGTATAGCAAGCAAAAACGAAAATTCAGAAGCAACTTTGCGATCAAGCCCAAGCAATAAGCCGCCTATAATACTTGCTCCACTTCTTGAAGTACCTGGTATGATAGCAAGAGCTTGGGTTAAACCTATCAAAAAAGCTTGTTTATAACTTACCTCATCTAAAGAGTGGATTATGTAGTCTTTTTTTCTATGTTTAAGTTCTATGATGATAAAAATAATCCCGCCAATGATTAACATAGTAGCCACGGTATAGCCATTAAATATTTCTTTTAAAAACTTATATGCTATAAAACCTACTCCACCTGCGGGCAAAAAGCCCACAGCAAGTTTTAACCAAATATCAAGTTTTTGAGTTAGTTTATCTTTGAAAATAAAAATCACCGCTAGTATAGAACCAAGCTGAATAATGATAAAAAAACTTCTCCAAAAATCATCTATATTTAAACCCAAAATTTCAGCACCTAAAATCATATGTCCTGTAGATGAAACAGGTAAAAATTCTGTCAGACCCTCAATGATTCCTAAAATCAAAGCATAATAATAATCTAAATTCATTTTTTAAGCACTCTTCTTGCAAAAATTAGCATAATCGCTACAAAAACTACAAAACCTATAATCCCATCATCTTTAAATGAAGTTGCAATAGCAAGCGGATCTTCAGTCCCACCTCTACTAATAGAAAGTACAGTTAAACCAGCTATTAATACTCCAAATATACTCTCACCCACTATCAAACCAGAGGCAAATAAGGTTCCTTTTTGCTCATGCTCTTGAATAAGTTCTTTTTTATGAGCATTTTTAGCATATCTTTGCTCTAAACGCTTTTTAATTAAATATGCCAATAATCCACCTATAAACAAAGGCATATTAACAGCAGGTGGTAAATATATACCTATACCCACAGCTAAAGGCGGTAAAGACATATTTTTTTTTCTTAATAAACGATCGACGATAATTATACCAACGCCCACAAAAGCTCCCGCTATAATATAACTCCAATCGATATTAGCGTTAAAAATACCTTGAGCTATAGTACTCATCAAATTTGCTTGTGGTGCAGCAAGCGCATTTGCCTCATCCATTCCTTCTCTTGGCATTGCACCCACAAAACCATAAGCTTGGTATAATAAATTTAAAACAGGAGCGATAGCCAAAGCTCCAAATACACAACCTATAATCAAAGAAACTTGCTGTTTCCAAGGAGTTGCACCCACTAAATAGCCAGTTTTTAAATCTTGTAAATTATCATTAGAAATAGCAGCGGTTGCCAAAATAACACTAGTAGTAAATATAGCAAAAGCAATAGCAAATTTAGACATCAAAGGATCGCTAAATAAATCTACTTGATAACCCAAAAGTAAAATAATCAAAGAAGAAATCATAATCCCAATAAGTCCTATACCCGAAATAGGAGAAGATGATGAACCCACTAAACCTGCCATATATCCACAAGCAGAAGCTACAAAAAAGCCTATAAAAATAGCTACTAAAGTTCCCACTAAAGCAAAAAGAATTTGATAACCGCTTGCTAAATTTGAATCAGCCACAAAAGCATAAAATGAAATAAATAAGCCTATACACATAAGTACAAATAAACCTAGCATAGCTTTTAAAGATAAATCCATATCTTTAGGATCTTGTGAGAGGTTTAATGAAGTTTTTTTAAGCATATTTTTCATGCCATCATATACAGGCTTTGCAAGCTCTATTAAAGTCCATAATGCTGCTATAGCAATAGCTCCTGTGCCTATTAAGCGCACTTTTTGAGCCCAAATTTGATTAGCTATATCAAGTGCACTTAAGCTTACATCAAAACTTTCTTTAGCAGAAAAATATGGCACAAAAACCATCCAAGCAAGCACCATACCCGCAAGCAATGCAACACCTCCGGCTATACCTACTAAGTATCCAGCACCCAAAAGTGCCACTGAATAGCCCATAGAAAATCCAAAAGTCATTTTTTGCCAAATAAATGCAAAACTACTTCCACTTGAAAGCAATTTAAAGCCACTTGAAAAAAGGCTTATAATAGAAGCTAATACTACACCAAGTGTGATTTCTTTTAAGCCTACTTTTCCTTTTTTATCAGCTTGGTCTTTATTAGCTACTTTTAAAATTTCAGCAGCAGCTCTTCCTTCAGGATAAGCTAATTTACTCTCTACTACCATAGCTCTACGTAAAGGTATAGTAAAAAGCACGCCTAATCCACCCCCGCAAAGACAGAGCATAAAGGTAAGCCAAAGTGGAAATTCAAACCAATATCCACACATAAAAAGACCCGGTATAACAAAAATCACAGCCGAAAGCGTACCTGCAGCTGAAACTTGAGTTTGAACCATATTATTTTCTAAAATATTAGAGTCTTTAAAGATTTTTAAAACAGCCATTGCAATCACAACAGCAGGAATAGAAGTAGAAAAAGTAAGACCAACTTTGAGCCCCAAATATACATTTGAGGCGGTAAAAACAATCGTTAAAATACTTCCTAGTATTATACCCCTAAGCGTAAGCTCCGGTAGTGAGTTTTTTGTATGCATTTTGCTTCTCCATTTTTATTGACAACCTTCACATTCTATAGTTCTATCAACCACATCATCATTTACTTTTTGACTATCAGGACTTTCGCTTCTTAGATAATAAGTTGATTTAACACCTAATTCCCAAGCAAGTTGATAAATTTCATTTAAATATCCACCGCTTGCTTTATCTAAAGAAACAAAGATATTTAAAGATTGACCTTGATCAATCCATTTACCACGAATCGCTGCTGCTTTTACTAAGATTTTTTGATCAAGCTCATAAGCAGGAGTATAATACTGCCAAGTATTAGTACTTAAATTTGGCACCACAGTTGGTATCATACCGCTTAAGTTTTGCTCAAACCATTTTCTTTTATATACAGGCTCAATTGTTTGAGTAGTACCCACTAAAATAGAAATAGAAGAAGTTGGCGCTATGGCCATTAAATAACCATTTCTTATACCATCTCTTTTTAATTTTTCTCTTAATTTTTCCCAATCACACTCACTTTGATCAAATAAACCTTCACTTGCAGTAAGCTTTTTAGCATTTTCGTTTGCTACATCAATTGGCACTATACCTTTACTCCAGTTTGATCCTTCAAAGTCAGGATAGCTTCCTTTTTCCAAAGCTAAATTTGAGCTAGCTAAAATCGCCTCATAGCTAATCATCTCCATAATACGATCAATTTTTTCAAAATGCTCATTAGAACCCCAATAAATTTGTGCTTCAGCCAGCATTTGTGCTTCACCCATTACACCAAGCCCTATAGCGCGTGATTTTAGGTTGGTATTTTTAACCTTTACATGAGGATAAAAATTTAAATCGATCACATTATCAAGCATTCTTATGGCTGTTGGTACTACTCTTTGGATATCTTCTTTAGTGTTAATTTTACTTAAATTTATACTTGCAAGATTACAAACTGCGGTTTTTCCTTCGTTTTTATATTTTTCGACTATATAGACTTTTTTACCATTAATACTATCCAAAGTAGAAACTTTCTTAGCAAGTTTTTTATATCCCCCATCTATTGTAAGCTCTTCATCCTCATCTAAATGAAGCTCTGTTTTATCATCAAATACGATTTTAATTTGATAATAGTTTGGATCTGTATTTTGAAAAATTTCTGTACATAAATTTGAACTTCTTATAATCCCTGCGTGAGAATTTGGATTTGTTTTGTTTGCACTATCTTTAAAACATAAAAATGGCATACCTGTTTCAAAATAAGATAAAAGTATTTTTTTCCAAAGCTCTTTTGCATCTATAATTTCTTTAGCTATGTTTTCATCTTTTTCAAATTCTTCGTATTTTTTCTCAAATTCTTCACCGTATAAATCGCATAAGCTTGCTGTGTCAGCAGGATCAAAAAGCGTCCATTTATCATTTGCTCTTACTCTTTTCATAAATAAATCATTAATCCATAAAGCAGGGAAAAGCTCATGCGCTCTTCTTCTTTCTTCACCTGAGTTTTTACGCAAATCCAAAAAGTCATTAATATCCATATGCCAAGGTTCAATATAAACTGCAATCGCCCCTTTTCTAGTGCCAAGTTGATCAACAGCTACTGCTATATCGTTAGTGATTTTTAAAAATGGTATGATTCCACCTGCTGCGTTTTTATGCCCATCTATACTTCCACCCATAGCACGCACCTTAGACCAATCCCAGCCTATACCACCACCAAATTTAGACAATAATGCCATTTCTTGATAAGAATCAAAAATCCCTTCTATATTATCAGGCGTACTTCCTATATAACATGAACTTAATTGATGTCTTGTGGTTCTTGCATTTGAAAGAGTTGGGGTTGCAAGCATTACTTCAAAAGTTGAGATTAAGTCATAAAATTTCTTAGCCCAAGTTTGAGAATCTAATTCATTTTGTGCTAAAAACATTGCAATAGCCATAAACATTTGCTGTGGTAATTCTATAGGCATACCCTTAGAATCTTTAATCAAATACCTATCATACAAAGTTTTTATACCAAGATAAGTAAATTGCAAATCGCGTTCTGGCTTTATATAAGCATTAAGATCATCTAAATCATATTTTTCTTTTAAGCCTATTAAAATCCTACCTTCTTTTTCACCTTTTTCAAGATATTCTCTTAAATGTTTATATCCATTATAACCACTTACTTTTTTATATAAATCATATAAAAATAATCTTGCAGCAACAAAGGTCCAATTAGGTCTATCAATATCTATTTTATCTACTGCTGTTTTAATTAAAGTTTGCTGGATTTCTTCTGTTGTTATACCATCACGAAATTGAATTTTTGCATCTACTTCAAGCTCACTTTGGCTAACATTTTCCAAATTTGCCACCGCATCAGTGGTATATTTTTTAATCTTAGAAACATCTAACTCTTCAGTTCTACCATTTCTTTTTAATACTTTCACTCACAACCCCTAATTTATTATTTAAAAGTTCTTTCAAAAATTTTATCTACGTTCTTTGTATAGTAATTATAATCAAAACAATTTCTAATATCTGCTTCACTTAAAGACTTTTTCAAATCCTCATCAGCTAATAAAGCTAATAAAAACAAACTCTCACCTTTTTCATTTAAAGCAGGCTTACCATTTTGCAAATCAGCCCAAACTTTCATAGCATTTCTTTGAACAATCTTGTAAGCTTCTTCTCTGCTTATACCTTTAAATGGAAGTTCAAGCAATACTCTTTGAGAAAATACAAGCCCTCCAGTTAAATTTAAATTTTTCATCATATTTTCTGGATATACCAAAAGCTTTTCTACCACACCGCATAATCTTGAAAGCATAAAATCAGTCGTGATAAAAGCATCAGGTAATACAAATCTTTCTACACTAGAATGTGATATATCTCTTTCATGCCACAATGCTACATTTTCTAAAGCAGGTGTTACATAAGCTCTTATCATCCTGCAAAGACCGGTAATATTTTCACTCAAAACAGGATTTCTTTTATGAGGCATAGCTGAACTTCCTTTTTGTCCTTGAGAAAAATATTCTTCAGCTTCATATACTTCTGTTCTTTGAAAATGGCGGATAGCAACAGCAATTTGCTCACAACTTGAAGCTAAAATAGCTAAAGCCGAGATAACTTGTGCATAACGATCTCTTTGTATAACTTGGTTTGAAACGGGTGCTGGTTTAAGATCTAAATTTTTACAAACTTCTTCTTCAAATTCAAGTGGAGCATGAGCAAAATTTCCCATAGCACCACTGATTTTTCCATAGCTAATCACTTCTTTTGCATGAATAATTAAATCTTTTGCATGAACTAGCGAATCATACCAAATAGCCAAAACTAAACCAAAAGTTATAGGCTCTCCATGAATTCCATGACTTCTTCCTACCATTAAGGTATTTTTATGCTCATATGCTCTTGTTTTAATCGCTGCTAAAACTTGATCTAAATCTTGCAAGATTAGTTTCAAACTATCTTTAATCTGCAAAGCAACTGCAGTATCAATACAATCTGAACTTGTCATTGCATAATGTACAAAACGACTTTCCTCACCTAAGCTTTCACTTACACTAGTTAAAAAAGCGATAACATCATGTTTGGTAGTTTTTTCTATCTCATCTATTCTTGCTATATCAAATTTTGCATTTTTTATAATTTTTTCACAATCATCGTCTTTAATAAGACCAAGTTTATTCCATGCTTTCACAGCAGCTAATTCTACTTTTAGCCATGCATCATATTTTGCTTGCATGTCCCATTTTTTAGCCATGATTTCTCTACTATATCTTTCAACCATTTTCAAGACCTTTTTTTATATAATTTTTTATGAAAAAATAGCTTGAATTTTATTATAAATTACCTAAGAAAGTTATTAAATGGCATATATAAAAAAGAAACTAGCAAATAATGGAAAAAAGGCATTTAGACTACTTATGGATGAGTTGAAAATTTCTATGCGTGAAGCACAAAAACTCATTGATAAAAAAAGACTATTTTGTGATGGAAATTTGGTAGAAGAAAAAAATAAATTTTTAAATGGTTTAGTAGAATTAATCGTATATGAAAATAACCCCAAAGGGTTAGAAATAGTTTTTGAAAATGAAGATTTTGCCATCGTAGAAAAACCAAGTGGAGTGCTAACTCATCCTAATGGGCGCAATTGTGCTTATAGTCTTTGTGATGAAATTTGGCATTTATGGGGTGAAAAAGCTTGCGTGGCTCATAGACTAGATAAAGAAACAAGTGGACTTTTACTCATAGCAAAACATAAAAATGCACAAATTGAGTTAAAAACTATGTTTGAAAAAAGATTAGTGCAAAAAAGCTATCTTGCTCTAGTAAAAGGAAAAACTAAAAAAGAGTTTATAGTAGATAAAAGCATGGATTTGGCTAAAGACTATGATGCAGTCAAAACTAGGATGCATATTTGTGAAAATGGCAAAGAAGCTTTAACACAATTTTATACTTTAGAATATTTTGAAAATTTAGATGCTAGTTTAGTTTTAGCTAAACCTCTAACAGGTAGACAACACCAAATAAGACTACATTTGTTTCATGTGAAACATAAAATTTTAGGTGAACCTTTATATGGTTTAGAAAAAACACAAATAGAGCAAATATTAGATGGAAAAATGAGCGATATCGAAAGAGCTCAAATTACAGGTGCTAAAAGATTGCTTTTGCATTCTTTTAGCTTAGAATTTACATATAAAAATCAAAAATTTTTGATACAATCTCAAAAAGATATAAAAGATGAGTTTTTGAAAAATTTATCTTAATCTTTTTCTAATTTTAAAACCTTATCAGTTTGGATTGCAACTGCAATTTGCTTAGCTGGCTTACCATAATCTCTACAATAATCACAAGATTTATAAAAATCTTGAGAATAAAATTCAAAAAATCTTTTTTTAGAATCCTCTAAATTTAAAAAATCGCCATTAAATTCTTCAAGTCCTTTTAAACGCGATAAGGAACTTGATATAGGGCAAACAAAAACAGCTCCTTTAGGTGCTAATTGTTTATTTTCTAAGCCCTCAGATGTCATCAAACTTACGCATGGCATTTGACAATTACGATAATTTTTGATTATATCTTCTTTACTTCTGCCGCGTTTATAAATTTTTTCAGGATCACTCCAAGTAGAATTTTCGCCACTAGAGTCCATAGAAAATGGAATTTTATTTTCTTTTAATTTTCTTAAAATGTTTTCTTGTTTTAGTGGAATTTTTAAATTTGGCGATCTTTTGTAGTCTGAAATCGTAATTTTTCTAATCTTATTAGATTTTTTTAACTTTTTCATCAATTCATCTTTAAAATCAATGGTTGCATTGGTAACTAAAGAAAAAGTTAGTATTTTCTTTTGAGCATCTAAATAATCAATCAATTGTGGTAAATCTTTAAATAACAAAGGCTCTCCACCTATAATTCTAACTCTTGCAATAGAATCTACCTTAGATAAAAGTAGATCTAATGATTCTATAATACCCTCTAAAGTACAAGTATATTGATTTGATGGTGAAAAATACTGCATCAAATTATTACATGATTCACAACGCAAAGTACATCTTGTAGTTAAAACTAATTCTAAATAAGGAATATCCACCTTACCTTCTAAAACCCTCTTTTCGAAGTATTTTTTTAAATAAAATTTTTTCATCAAAGTAGCATAAGGAACTTTAAAAATTCTAGCAAATCCTCTTTTACCATTTAAATGAGAGAAATACCAAGAAATATTTGGCTTTATATATCTATTTTGAAATAATTGATTTTCTAACAATTGTTTTTTATCTATCATTATTTTTCCCTTCATTTTTTAATACATAAATAATCCCACCAAGTCCTATGATCACTACTATACTTATAAAAATAAGTTGTGCTATATCTAAAAAAGTCATTGTTTACTCTGCCTTTCTTTAAGCTGTCCGCATGCAGCTGAAATATCAAGTCCTTTACTTTCTCTTATTGTACAAGTAATACCTTTTGCACTTAAATAATCTTGAAATTTAACTGCATTTTCAACACTTGGTCTTTTATATAAACTTCCTTCATGTGGATTAAAAAGTATTAAATTCACTTTGGCTTTTATACCATTTAAGAGCTTGACTAATTCTTTTGCATGTTCTATTTTATCATTTATCCCATCAATTAAAAGGTATTCAAACATCACTCTTTTACGCTGATCTATAGGAAAATTTCTCACCGCTTCCATAATACTTGCTATATTATAAGCTTTATTAATAGGCATTAATTCACTTCTAAGCTCATCATTTACAGCATGGAGTGAAATAGCCAAAAGCACGCCTAAATTCATTTCTCCAAGCTCTTTGATCTGTTTTGCTAAACCACTTGTACTTATAGTTTGTCTTCTAGGGCTTATTGCCAAAGCATCATTATCGGCTAAAATTTTAACTGCCTTAGATACATTTTTAAGATTATCCAAAGGCTCACCCATGCCCATATAGACTATATTAACCCTTCTTTCATAAGGTATATTATTATGTTTTTTAATCCACAAAATTTGTCCTACTATTTCCCCTGCGCTTAAATTTCTTTTTAAACCACCTTTAGCAGTAAGACAAAAACTACAACCACTTTTGCACCCCACTTGAGAGGAAACACAAATAGTATATCTTGCATGTTTGATGATTTTGCCATCTTCATCTAAAAGTTCTTCTTTCATTGGTAGCAAAACAGCTTCTATCTTTTTACCATCTAGAAGTTCAAAAAGATATTTAATACTCCCATCTTTGCTTTTTTCATCTTTCACACATTTTAAAGGTGAAAAATGAAAATTTTCTTGCAAAAACACCCTAAAGTCTTTTGGTAAAGATGACATTTGTAAAAAATCATCTGCATATTTTTTATATACCCATTCAAAAATTTGCTTTGCTCTAAATTTTGGCTGAACTAAATTTTCTAATTCTTCTTTAGTAAAATCTAATATATTTTTTAATTCACTCAATTTTTTTCCTATATAAGTTTTTTATCTAACAAAAATTCTTTTAATAATTCTTTTGCTTTTTGATGGTTTTTTAAAAAATCTTCATGTGCAAATTCATTACAAAAATTTGTCGCACATAAATAACAAATTCCTTCTATCCCTTGCATTTTTGCACAAGAAAGCACCGCGTATGCTTCCATATTTTCTATATGTACGCCCTTTTTAAAAAATTCTTGGGCGATATTTTCATCTTTGCAAATATAATTTGAAGAATTAATCATAGTTTCATGTGAAACATTTAATCTAATCTCATTTGCTATAGGTGTATAGAAACTATCAAATAAATCTGCGTATTCTAAATTTGCAGCATTAGAACTTTCATAAATGTCTAAAATTTTTCCTTCTTGGTAAATTCCACATGTGCCTATAAAAATCACTCTATCTACTTTTACTTGACTTAAAATTTTACCTAGAGAAAAAGCAGAATTAACCAAACCTATGCCTATACTTTGTGCAAATTTAAAATCCTCATTTCCTCCTGCACACACTATAAGATTTTTCAAAAATTAACCTTTATAAAAAATAATTCAAATTTTATCTAATTAGCGCTTAAAATAATGCTATAATTAATATTTTTTAGATAGAATAAATTTATGATAAAAGCAAAAAAACATTTTGGGCAAAATTTTTTATGTGATAAAAGCGTGGTAGATAAAATCATCCAAGCCATACCCAAAGATACTAAAAATATAGTTGAGATTGGGCCTGGCTTAGGTGATTTAACGCAAGAACTTTTGAAAATCCCACAAGCTCATATTAGAGCTTATGAGATTGATAAAGATTTGATTCCTATTTTAAATAAAAAATTTCAAAATGAGATTGAAGGTGGAAATTTTGAGCTTATCCATCAAAATGCAAGTGATGCTTTTGATCAAGGAAGTTTAAGCGATAAAGAGTACTTTTTAGTAGCAAATTTACCATATTATATTGCTACAAATTTGATTTTAAAAGCCCTAGAAGATCAAAATTGTCTTGGGCTTATAGTAATGGTGCAAAAAGAAGTAGCACAGAAATTTTGTGCAAATGAAAAAGAAAGTAATTTTTCGGCTTTAGGGGTGCTTTGTGCATTAATATGTCAAAGACAAATGCTTTTTGATATACAGCCACAAAGCTTTAATCCTCCGCCAAAAGTTACTTCAGCTGTAATGAAGTTAATAAAAACCACTCATTATCAGCAAAAGTGTAAAAATATAGAAGCTTTTAAAGAATTTCTTAGAGCTTGTTTTCAAAATCCTAGAAAACAACTCTTATCTAATTTTAAAAATAAAAAAGAAAAAATTTTAAAAGCATTTGAAGCACTAAATCTCTCTTCTACCTCAAGAGCTCATGAAATTAGCGTTGATTCATACCTTAAAATTTATGACTATTTAAAGGATGACTATGAGCGAAGAAAACAAAACTCAAGAGCAAAATAAAACTAAAAGATTTAATAAATTTAGAAACAAAAGAAAAAAAGATTCACAAAATCAAGATCAAAATAGCGAAATTAAAAATGAAACAAAAGTAGAAAATACTCAAACTGAAGCTAGTGAAGAAAAAAAGAAAAAGAAAAAAAATAGAAATTTACCTTCTAAATTAAGTGGTAATGAAGAATGGCAAATAGAACTTGCCAAAAGCATAGAAGCTAATAAAATTATGCACGAGCTAAGACTTCACCCTTTAAAACACAACAACTCAAGCGAACATAAAATTCGTATTACGCCTTTAGGCGGGCTTGGAGAAATCGGTGGAAATATCACTGTTTTTGAAACCAACAACGATGCGATTATCGTTGATATAGGTATGAGTTTTCCAGATGGAACCATGCATGGAGTAGATATTATCATACCTGATTTTGACTATGTAAGAAAGATTAAAAACAAAATTCGCGCTATCATCATCACTCATGCTCATGAAGATCATATCGGTGCTGTGCCGTATTTTTTCAAAGAATTCCAATTTCCTATCTATGCAACACCTTTAGCACTAGGTATGATTTCAAATAAATTTGAAGAGCATGGTTTAAAGGCTGAGCGTAAATGGTTTAGACCTATAACAAAAAGACAAATTTATGAAATAGGTGAATTTAATTTAGAATGGATTCACATAACCCACTCTATCATCGATGCTTGTGCTTTAGCCATTAAAACTAAAGCAGGAACCATCATACACACTGGTGATTTTAAAATAGATCAAACACCAATTGATGGTTATCCAACGGATTTAAGTCGTTTAGCTCAATATGGCGAGGAAGGCGTGCTTTGTCTTTTAAGTGATAGTACAAACTCATATAAAGAAGGTTATACAAAAAGTGAAAGCTCCGTAGGCCCTACTTTTGATCAAATTTTTGCCAAAACTAAAGGCAGGGTAATCATGAGCACCTTTAGCTCTAATATCCACCGTGTATATCAAGCTATTAGCTATGGTTTAAAATACGGCAGAAAAGTGTGTGTTATAGGGCGCTCTATGGAAAGAAATCTCTATACCACTATGGAACTTGGCTATATCAAACTTGATAGAAAAATTTTCATTGACGCTGATGAAGTAAGCAAATATAAAGATAATGAAGTACTAATTGTCACTACAGGAAGTCAAGGCGAGACTATGAGTGCTTTATATAGAATGGCTACAGATGAGCATAAATTTATCAAAATTAAACCTAGCGATCAAGTTATCATTTCGGCTAAAGCAATACCAGGCAATGAAGCAAATGTTTCTGCTGTGCTTGATTTTCTTTTAAAAGCAGGAGCTAAAGTAGCTTATCAAGAATTTAGTGAAATTCATGTAAGCGGACATGCTAGTATAGAAGAACAAAAACTCATGCTAACTTTAGTAAAACCTAAATTTTTCTTACCAGTGCATGGAGAGTATAATCATATCAATAAACACAAAGAAACTGCTCTAAAATGTGGTATACCTGAAAGAAACATCTACTTAATGAGTGATGGGGATCAAGTAGAGCTTTGTCAAAAATACATCAAACGTGTAAAAACAGTTAAAACAGGAAAAGTCTTTGTGGATAATCAAATCAACAAACAAATCGCAGATGATGTGGTAATTGATAGACAAAAACTAGCAGATAGCGGTATAGTTGTCATTATCGCCCAACTTGATAAAGCAAGTAAAACACTAATTAATAAACCAAGAGTATTTAGTTATGGCTTGGTAGCTGATAAACAAGATGGAGCATTCTCAAAAGAAATGAGTGATGTTTTAAGTCAATTTTTCCCAAATGTAAAAGATGAAATTTTAGATAATCCAAAAGTTTTAGAAGCTCAAATTAGACAAGTACTAAGAAAGCATATTTTTAGAAAAATCAAAAAATATCCAACCATAGTACCAACTATTTTTGTGATGTAAAGTAAAATTATGAGAATTAATAAATTCATCTCACACAATAGCAAATATTCTCGCCGTGAGGCTGATGAGCTAATCAAGCAAGGCTTAGTAAAAATCAATAAAAAAACAGCCTTACTCAGTGATAGTGTAAATACTGAGGATAAAGTTTTTATCAATGGTAAAAAACTCCATAAAAAAACACAATTTTCAGTCATCATTTATCACAAACAAAAAGGTGAAATAGTTAGTAAAAAAGATGATAGAGGCAGAAAAACCATCTATCATACTTTACCAAAACAATTTAGCACTTGGCTTAGCGTAGGAAGGCTTGACTTTGCAAGCGAGGGATTGCTTTTACTAACTGATTCACCTGTGATAGCAGATGCGCTTATGCATAGTGATTTAGAAAGAGAATATTACTTAAAAGTAAAAGGTAATATAGATAAAAATGTCATCGAAGCTATGCAAAATGGCTTAGAAATTCAAAATGAGAAAAAAGGGGCTCACGCTAAAACTAAAATAACCTCAATGAGTTTTGCTCCATTTTTAGGCTTTGAAATTTTTGGCTCAAGCGGAGGCTATACGAAACTAAAAGTAATCATTAATGAAGGCAAAAATAGAGAGCTAAGACGCTTTTTTGGACATTTTGATTTAGAAGTGATGGATCTTAAAAGAGTGGCATTTGGAGCATTAGATCTTGGCATGTTAAAAGCTGGCAAATATCGTTATTTGGAAAATGGCGAGTATGAAAAACTACGCGATTTTTTAAAAACAAATGATATTAGGTATTAAAATTAATACTTTAAAAATACTTAAATTAATTAAAATTTAATTTTAATTTTGTATAATTAGCAATTTAATTTATATAAAAAAGGAAAATTATGGCAAACCATAAATCTGCTGAAAAAAGAGCAAGACAAACTATCAAAAGAACTGAAAGAAATAGATTTTATAGAACAAGATTAAAAAACATTACAAAAGCGGTTCGTGAAGCAGCAGCAAACAATGATAAAGAAGCTGCACAAAATGCATTAAAAGTAGCTAATAAAAGCATTCACGCTATGGTAAGTCGTGGATTTTTGAAAAAACAAACTGCATCACGCCGTGTTAGCAGATTGGCATTATTGGTAAATAAATTAGCATAATTTAATGTTAGCTGATAAACTCAAACCTTTTTTAGCACGCTTTGATGAGTTAAACACTCTTCTTAGCGATATCAATATTTCTAATGATATTTCTAAAATGACAGCTCTATCTAAAGAGCAAAAAAATTTAGAACCTATAGTAGAAAAAGCAAAAGAGTATCTCAAAACCTTAGATGATATAGAAGAAAACAAACTTCTTTTATCTGATCCTGAACTAGGCGAACTTGCAAAAGAAGAACTTAAAAATCTCGAAGTTTTAAAACCACAACTTGAAGAAGAATTGAAAATTCTTTTACTGCCTAAAGATCCAAACGACGATAAAAATATATTTTTAGAAATTCGTGCAGGCACAGGTGGCGATGAAGCTTCTTTATTTGTTGGGGACTTAGTAAAAGCTTATATGCGCTATGCAGAAAATCGTGATTACAAATATGAAATCGTAAGTTCAAGTGAAGGTAGCGTAGGGGGATTTAAAGAAATTATCATTCTTATTAAAGGAAATGGAGCTTATTCAAGGCTAAAATACGAAGGTGGCACGCATAGAGTTCAAAGAGTACCTGAAACAGAATCTCAAGGTAGAGTTCATACTTCAGCTATTACAGTGGCTATTATGCCTGAAGTTGATGATGTTGAAATTCAAATCAATCCAAATGATTTAAAAATCGATGTAATGCGTAGTAGCGGTCATGGTGGACAAAGCGTAAATACCACAGATAGTGCTGTGAGAATCACTCATATTCCAACAGGTATAGTTGTAGTAAATCAAGATGGTAAAAGCCAACATAAAAACAAAGAAAGCGCCATGAAAGTCTTAAAAGCAAGACTTTTTGAAATGCAAGAACAAGAACGCTTAGCTAAAGAAAGTGAGGCAAGAAAATCACAAGTTGGAAGTGGCGATAGAAGTGAACGCATACGCACTTATAATTTCCCTCAAAATAGAATTAGTGATCATAGAATAAATCTTACTTTATATAGACTTGATGCGATTTTAGAAGGCGGGCTTTTTGATGAAATCATCGAGCCATTAATCGCTTATTATCAAGCAGAAGCTTTAAAACAAGAAAATTTATAATTTCTTGTTTTAATTATTGCTTGCTAGTAAAACTCTATATTGTTCTTTATCTACATTTATCAAAAGAGAAGCAAGCTTAAAGGCTCTAAATTTTTCCATTACAAAAAGATCTTTACTGTCCTTTAAAACTATAGCAACTAAATTTTTCATTACTTTATCAAGCCAAATATTTTTATATTTATCATTTGCTGAATGGTATCTTCCAATGGCATTCCAACTAAAACCATGCTTTTGTATAATCTCATGAAGCAATCTTGCTGCTGTGTCAATATTTACACTAGATTTTACAATCTCTTTTTCACCAATTCCATAGCGTTTTAAATGAATACTATTAATTTGCATTAAACCATAATCTCTTGTTTGATTTTTATTTTTACCGATGATATTATGCTTATATGCAGCATTTTCTGTTAAAGCTATAGCCTTAAGTAAAGCCATGGGTATATTATATTTTCTAGCTGCAGCTTTAAAATCCCTGTCGTATTTATAAAAATTTTCAGGTATATAAGTATCGCCTATAAAAATTTTTGTATCAAAAGCAAAAGTAAAATTAAAAAACACTGCTAATAATAAAATCTTTTTTAACATTTTACTCCTTTGTAGTATTTATGCTATAGCAAATTTATAAATAAAAAATATGTGAATAAGTTAATAAATTATCTAAGAATTTCTTTAATAGTAAGTTGAGGAGTAATTAAACCTCTAAAGTTATTTTTTGAAACACTAGCTATAAAATCGATGTTTTCCCCAATTTCTGGCTCATAGTCAAAGTTAAAAAATAAAGCCTCTAAAGTTTTATTTCCTTGTGTTAAAATAAGCTTCATATGATTTTCCTCTTTACCAAGTCTTCTTTTATTTTTTACAAAAAGCTTATCAAATTTAAAATAAGGTCTTGGGTTTTTATGTCCAAAAGGTTCAAAAAAATCTAATATTTCTAAAAGCTCAAAATCAACTTCATTTGGATCAATACTACCCAAAACTTCATCTGTATTGTAAAAATCATCTTTAGGAATATTTTGACAAATTTCATAAAGCTTATTTTTAAAAACACTAAATTTTTCAAGCTCAACTAAAACTCCAGCTGCACCTTTATGTCCACCATAGCTTAAAACAAATTCTTTAGCTTGCTCTATAACATTTAAAATATCTATCCTACCTACGCTTCTAACGCTAGCTTTAGCCTTTTGTTCACATTCTGAAAAAACAAAGGCTGGCTTATTAAAATGCTTTGCTAAACGACTTGCAACTATACCCAAAACACCCTCATGCCAGTTTTGTCCATTAACAATAATCACAGGATCATTTTCATCAACTTGTTCTAAACACTGCTTAAAAAGCTCGCGTTCTTCATCTTTACGGCTATTATTATAAGTAATGATTTGCTCTAAATAACCCATAACCTCATCGATATTTTTAGAATGCAAAAATTTATAAGAAATAATCGCATCATCCATTCTACCTGCACTATTAATCAAAGGTGCAATTAAAAAACTAATATTATCAAGCTCAAATTTATCCTTACCAAAATACTGCTTAATCGCTTTAAATGCCACTCGTTTTGAATCATTAATGCACTCTATGCCTTTCCTAACTAAGGCTCTATTTAAGTCTCTAAGCTCCATCATATCTGCGATAATTGCGATAGATAAAAGCTCTATAAATTTACACATATTATAATTAATCTTACACACTTCTTTTATCGCAGCGACTAAATACCAAGCCACTTGAGCCCCACAAATTTCAATATCAGGAAATTCACAATCTTGTTGTTTAGGATTGATAATCGCATAAGCTTTTGGTAAAGTAGCTGGAGGCATATGATGATCAGTAATGATTAAATCAATTCCTTTTTGTAAACAAAGCTCTGCTGCATCAAATGCTGCTATACCATTATCTACAGTGATGATTAAATCTACCCCATCAAGTTCATTGATAATTTCTTCATTTAGACCATATCCATCTTTAAAACGATTTGGAATTTTTACTACATAATCAAAACCAATATCATCAAAAAATTCAGATAAAATCACACAAGAAATTACCCCATCTACATCATAATCCCCAACAATAGCAAGCTTTTGATTTTTCTCAATCGCTTCTTTAATACGCAAAGCGCCCTTATAGACATCTTTCAAACAAGATGGCATAGGTAAATCACAAAGCTTTACATGCGTATCGTTAATAAAACGCTGATGTAAAATTTCTTTTATTTTAGCTTTATTTAGCATGATTTGTTAAAGATGCCTTGATAAAAGAAAAAATAGCTGGATTAACTCTAACTAAGCGTGAAGTAAATTCAGGATGAAACTGCACTGCTAAGAAAAATGGATGATCTTTAAGCTCCACAGCCTCAACCAAACCTTCATTTTCCCCGCTTATAATAAGCCCGTTTTTCTCAAACATTTCTTTGTATTTTGGATTAGCTTCATAGCGGTGGCGGTGGCGTTCTTTTACACTTTTTTGATTATCATAAACCTTACTTAAAAGTGTATTTGGCTTAATATGACACTCATAAGCTCCAAGACGCATAGTTCCACCAAGTGGAGTTTTACTTGTTCTAATTTGCTTTTCTCCACTTGCGTCAATAAATTCATCAATCAAAAAGATGATAGGATTTTTACAATTTGGATTAAATTCATGAGAATTTGCATCTTCTAGTTTTAAAACATTGCGTGCAAATTCCACTAAAGAAAGCTGCATACCCAAACAAATTCCTAAAAATGGAATTTTATTTTCTCTTGCATATTGTATGGCTTTGATTTTTCCTTCTACCCCACGATAACCAAAACCACCTGCTACTAAAATTCCACTTACATCTTTAAAGCTTTCTTCGATATTTGCATTTTCTAATTTTTCACTATCGATCCATTTTAAATTTACTCTCGCATCAAGTGCTGCACCTGCATGGATAATGGCCTCTGTTAAACTTTTATAGCTTTCTTTTAAATCTACATATTTTCCTACAAAAGCAATGCTAAGTTCATTACTTGGAGCGATGACTCTTTTTACTAAAGAATCCCATTCGTTCATATTTGGCTTTAAATTTTGAAGATCTAATAAACTTGCAATAGAGTTTAAAATATCTTGTTTTAAGAAATTTAGTGGAATTTGATAAATACTAGCTGCGTCCACACTTTCTATAACACAGTTTTTTTCAACTCCACATGAAATTGCGATTTTATCTTTTAACTCTCTATCTAAAGATTTTTCACTTCTACAAATAATCATATCAGGGCTTATACCTATACGGCGTAATTCTCCCACGCTATGTTGAGTTGGTTTTGTTTTAAGCTCTCCTGCTGCTTTGATAAATGGCACTAAAGTCAAATGAATATTAATAGCATTGTATTTACCCACTTCAAGCTTTAAAGCTCTAATAGCTTCTAAAAATGGTAAGCCTTCTATATCTCCTACTGTACCACCTATTTCAACAATTAAAATATCTTTATCAACTCCAGCCTTTTTAATGCGATCTTTTATCTCATCAACTATATGAGGAATTACTTGTATGGTTTTTCCTAAGTAATCTCCTCTTCTTTCTTTTTCTATAACACTTTGATAAACTCTTCCTGTTGTGAAGTTATTATCCTGAGATAAACTCTCATTTAAAAACCTCTCATAATGTCCTAAGTCTAAATCTGTCTCAGCTCCATCATCTGTAACAAACACTTCCCCATGCTCTAAAGGACTCATCGTACCAGGATCTACATTAATATAAGGATCTGCTTTTAAAATACTTACTTTTAAATCTGAATTTTTTAAAATAGTAGCTATAGAAGCTGCTGCTATACCTTTTCCTAATGAGCTTAAAACACCGCCGGTTACAAAAATATACTTAGTTTGTTTTAATTTCATAAAATAGCCTTATTTCTTTTTTTGAAATTATAACGAATAAAAAATTTTATTTTTATAAACATTTGTGTAAAATTCAATTATTTTTGAAGGAATTTTTCGATGAAAGTCACATTATTAAATCATACTCCACTTTCTGTATGCTCTCATGCAACAAGAACATGTTGGCAAAGTTTTGACAAAGGCGATTGTGGTGGCGAAAAAGATAAAGAATTAATCGATCGAGTGGGAAATAAATTCAAACATGCTTCAACCTTAGAGCATTTAAACTATACTTTTTATATACAAGGTATTTCAAGAGCATGCTTACAAGAAGTCGCAAGACACCGCCACACCAGTCCTAGTGTCAAAAGCACAAGATATACTTTAAAAGAACTAAGAAATGAAAGTGAATTTAAAGAAAATGACTTTGAAAATGCTAAAAGATACTTGGTATTAACCGGAAATGAAGTGGTAGATAATGCAAGTATCAAAGCTTTAGAAAATCTGCGTTTGATTTTGCAAAATAGTATTAGTTTAGACATAGCAAAATACTGCTTACCAGAAAGCTATAAAACAGAATTAACTTTAACGATTAATGCAAGAAGTTTGCAAAATTTTATTACTCTAAGAAGCTCAAAATCAGCCCTTTGGGAGATAAGACAACTCGCAAATGCTTTATTTGAAAACTTACCTGAGGAACATCAATTTATTTTTAAACATTGTGTTTATCAAGAAGAAAATTCCCAAGATTGATTGGGAATTTTTACTTATATTTTTTTAAGAAATTCAGTTTTTAAAACAATCACACCAAATTTATCTACCTTAGCTTCAATTTCAGTGTCTTTGTTTGTAAGCTTAATATTTTTTATAGTCGTGCCACGCTTTAAAGTAGTACTTGCGCCTTTAACCTTTAAATCTTTAACAACACTTACACTATCACCTGCATTAAGTTCAGTTCCATTTGCATCTTTTGGCATATATTCTCCTTAGAATTTATAAGTATATCCTAGATATAAACCATAATTTGTTTGTTTAGGATCATAAAAATTTGATGAATTAGCAGTGCTGAAATTTCTTGTATCATAATGAGTTTGTTCAGCTTTAAAACCAAACTCAATTTCATTTGCTTGATTTAACTCATACAAAGCACCGATTTTTGCCCCATACGTATAACCATCAAAGTCTTGAGATAAAGATAAGAAACTTGTTTTTAAAGTCATATCCGTTCTTGCATAACCACCATATACACCTAAAACCGCTCTTATTTTTTCAAAGATTTTTGGAGTAAAATCATAACCAAGCAAAAACTTATGTGTAGTAAATTCTCCATCAATTTTTAATCTTGTGGTGTTGATTACATCACTAAATTCACTTGAATAATTATAAGCACCATAAAGTCTATGATTTTCACTAAAACGATAACCTATTCTTAAACCAAAAACAGGAACATCGCCTTCTAAATCACCATTGATTTTTTTATTATTTTTAGTATGTTCAAAATCAGATTTTACCTTAGTATGAAACCATCCTGCATCAATACCTAAAAGCAAACCTGAATTTTCATCTGCTAAAGCCAAATTTGAAATCAAAGCCACACTTGCAACTAAAGAAAATAATTTTAATCTCATATTTTCCTCCTTTAAAATAAGACTTAATATATCTTTTTATTTTTAATAAAAATTTAATTTTGTGGCACTACTAAATCTGATCTACACTCAATCACAGTATGCACATTACCACGAGGATTAAAATCGCCTACTACTTTTATCCATTTTGGATCAAGTTTTTCTTTTAAAGTATTATAAATTTCATTAATACTTGCTTCATGCGAAACATTTCTATACATAAAGGTATTGATATAAAGTTTGATTGCTTTAAGTTCTACTACTAATTTATTTGGAATGTATTCTAAGTAAATTGTAGCAAAATCAGGATACCCGCTACGCGGACAACAACACATAAATTCAGGTAAAGTGATTTTAATCACATAATCATTTTTTGCATCATTTGGCCAAACTTCCATATTTTCTACACTAAATTCTTTGATTTCTTTTTCACCATATCGCATTTATAATCCTTAGTTTTTTTAAAACTTTATAATACCACAATATTTTATATTTTATTTTGACAAAATTTAAAAAGCTTATCTTGAAGTAAAAGTAATTTTTCACTTTCATTACTAAGAATTTTTATACACAAACCCTCATAAAAAAGTTGATTTATATCGTCAAATGAAGCTTTTAATTCTTCATAAAACTCATCGTATCCAAAAAGATAAATACTCAAATAATGCGTATGATTTGCAAAAAAATTTAATTCATTTTCTTTCATATAGGAAGGATTGATTTTAATTTTATCATTTAAAATTAAAGTATCATTTCTATAAATTTGAGTTAAACTCTCATAATTTTTAAAAGCAAATTTTTCATCCATAGCCACTCTACCAAAAATAACAAAATCAACATAAACTAATCTTGAAAAAGAAGCTAGATTGATCTTTGTATTTTGTATAAAATTTGCATTTTCTTGAAGCAAAAGTGGCTTTGGCATATAAAAAAAGCTTGCATTTTCTTCAAGAGTAAAATCAATATTTTTACTTGCAAAAGAATCTTTAGTATCATATACCTTTTCATAACTTTGTGTGAGTATAGCGGTGTTTGTACTTTTCTTACATATGATTTCAAAACTTAAATGATCCTCTTTGAAAATTCCAGCACTAGAATTTAAAACATATATACTAGTTAATTTTTTATCATAAAAATTCCTCATAAGCTTAAAAGGAGGTGTGAAAAAAGAATTTTTTATGATAGTTTTTTCATTGATAGTATCTAATGTAAGTTGAAAAACACTCTTTTGAGCAAACAAATCAATCCTTTAAAAGTGTGTATTTTTTAATCCAAATAATGATTTCATCTAAACCTTCTTTAGTTTGAAGATTACTCATGATAAAAGGTCTATCTCCACGCATTTTTAAAGTATCTTCTTGCATGATTTTTAAAGAAGCATTCACATAAGGAGCTAAGTCTATTTTATTGATAATCATTAAATCAGATCTACAAATAGCAGGACCACCTTTGCGTGGAATTTTTTCTCCTTGGGCAACATCTATAACAAAGATAAAAAAATCCACAAGTTCAGGTGAAAAAGTCATCGATAAATTATCTCCGCCACTTTCTATAAAAATAAGATCTAAATCACTAAAACGCTCTTGTAAAAGTTCAACAGCTTCAAGATTACAAGAAGCATCTTCTCTAATGGCTGTATGAGGACAGCCTCCAGTTTGTACTCCTATGATTCTTTCTTTTTCAAGAATGCCTTGTTTGATTAAAAAATTTGCATCTTCATTTGTATAAATATCATTTGTAATCACAGCCAAAGAAAGCTCATCTTTTAAAGCTTGACATAAATTTAATACTAAAGCTGTTTTACCACTACCTACAGGACCACCTATGCCTATTTTAACCATTATAACCCTTTTAAGAAATATAAATTTTAAATGCTAAATTTTGGTGTTTTATACCCAAATAATCATTTAAGATATTGTGATTTTCACACCAATCTTTTAAAGTTAAATTTTGTAATTTAGAAAGAACCTTTTGAAAATCTTGCTGTAGTTGAAAAAGTAAAATCTGCCCTTCATTTTGCGATAAAGGCACAATTTTCACAAGAATATTAATAAAATTACTCATTAAAGCAAATAAAAAACTTTCATACATAAAATCAAGCTCATTATCTTTACAAAATAAAGCATACACAAAAGGATAAATAGGAGTTTGATTTTCTTTAATGTATTGATTTAATAAAGGATTTGATAATCCATAAAGATTGACATTTTTTACAAAGCGTTTAGCTAAAAAAACATAAGCTTGACTTTGTTCTTTTACAACTATACTTGATAAAAATTTTCTTTGAAAGACTAGTAAATTTTTTACATCATTTGCATTTTCATAAGCTATTTTCAAAGCTAAAAGTTCAAAATACAAAATATTAGAATAAAGCTGAGTTTTTAAAACTTTTTTAGCATCTTCTATATTTTTTATATAAGCAAAATTCACATAAGATTCTAAACCAAAAGAATGTGAAAAAGCTCCTATAGGAAAAGAAGAATCACTAATTTGTAAAAGTAAAAAATTTAATTTATTCATCTTTATTCTTTAATAAGTTTAAAATTTGGATCAACTTGGATAAAACTTGGCATATCAAGCATATATTTTGGCTCTAAAATTTCCTCACATTTTTCGTATTTTATATTAAATTTTTCTAAAAACCTTATAATAGAGTTTTGTTCTAAAGTAAGAAGTTTATGATCTTTATAAAATAAATTTAAATGCATATTACCCACTTGATAACTTATTAAAGCAAGGTTGTATTCATTTTCTATGTGAATTTTTAAAACCTTTTCAGGTTTGATTTTCACTAAAATCAAAAAATCCTCATCATATAAACAATCATTATGATTTAAACCTTTATTATCAGGCATTTTTATAGCGACATCTAGTCCTTTTAAAGTCGTTGTTCTTAATATCTTTTTAAAAGTATCAAACCAACTAAGCTCTAAAAAATCGCATTCTTTATTTAAATCATAATGCGTTATTTTATTTTGAAGTAAAATCATCAAATCATAAAATATTTTCTAGCTAAAGCTAAAGAATCAACACTCTTAGAGCTAATAAGCTCACCATTTATTTTTACTTCATAAGTTTGTGGATTTACTTCTATATCTTGAACTTTATCATTAAATTTCAAGTCTTTTTTAGTAATATTTCTACAATTTTTTACTGCAACACATTTTCTTTTTAAGCTTAATTTTTCAGGCATATTAGCTTCTAAAGAAACTTTAGAAACAAAATGTAAAGCATTTTCATTTAAATTTGCTCCAAACATTTTTTCATAGATAATAGGCTCAGGTGTTGGGATAGAAGCATTAGCATCGCCTATTTTTGCACCTACTATCAAGCCACCTTTTAAAATAAGCTTTGGTTTTACTCCAAAAAATTTAGGTTGCCAAAGCACTAAATCAGCAAATTTTCCTACTTCAATAGAACCAACATAACTATCAATCCCATGTGCAATAGCAGGATTTATAGTGTATTTTGCTATATAGCGTTTAATACGGAAATTATCATCTAAATCATTATCTTCTTTCAAGGCACCAAATTCTTTTTTACATTTATCAGCACTCTGCCATGTTCTTAAAATCACCTCACCTACACGTCCCATAGCTTGAGAATCACTACTCATAATGCTAAAAACACCCATATCATGAAGTTTATCTTCTGCTGCTATAGTTTCAGGACGAATTCTACTATCTGCAAATTCAACATCTTCTTTGATTTTATTATCTAAATGATGACAAACCATAAGCATATCTAAATGTTCATCAATGGTATTTTTAGTAAAAGGCATAGTAGGATTAGTACTTGCAGGTAAAACATTTTCAAAACCTGCCATTTTAATAATATCAGGAGCATGGCCACCACCTGCACCTTCAGTGTGAAAAGTATGGATAACTCTACCATTAATAGCTTTAATCGTATCTTCTACAAAACCTGCTTCATTTAAAGTATCTGTATGAATAGCTACTTGTATATCCATTTCATCAGCTATATTTAAACTAGCATCAATCACACTAGAAGTAGCACCCCAATCTTCATGAATTTTTAATCCACATGCACCAGCTATAATTTGCTCTTTTAAAGCATTTTTATTACTTGAATTTCCTTTACCTAAAAAGCCAAAATTCATAGGATAATTTTGCGTAGCTTTTAACATAGAATGTATATGATAAGCCCCACTTGTGCAAGTTGTAGCATTTGTTCCCTCACTTGGTCCTATACCACCTCCTATCATAGTAGTAACACCACTATATAAGGCACATTCAATTTGAGTTGGGGAAATAAAATGTATATGAGTATCAATACCACCTGCAGTTACTATTAAACCTTCTGCACCAATAATATCTGTATTTGTGCCTATAATTAAGCTAGGATCAACTCCATCTTGTATATCAGGATTACCTGCTTTTCCTATACCTACTATATAGCCATTTTTTATCCCAATATCTGCTTTATAAATACCGGTATAATCAACGATCAAAGCATTAGTTAAAACTAAATCCGGAAAGTCTCCCTCGCTCACACTTTGAGCCATACCATCTCTGATATTTTTACCACCACCAAATTTAACTTCTTCGCCATATAAAGTATAATCTTTTTCTACTCTTAAAATTAAATCTGTATCTGCTAATCTTACTCTATCATTAGTTGTTGGACCATACATATTTACATAGTCTTTTTTGCTAATCTTAATCAAAGAAATCCTTTCTCTTTTGCTTTTGATAAAGCTTTAGTTTTATTTTCATCATTGATAAAATCATCACAAAGATTATTAAAACCTAAAACCTTTTTTAAACCACCAAATTCTATTAAACTTACTGTTTTTTCTTCACCTGGCTCAAATCTCACACTTGTTCCTGAAGCGATATTTAACCTTTTTCCATAAGCTTTTTCTCTATCAAAAGATAAAAAGCGATTAACTTCAAAGAAATGAAAATGCGAGCCAACTTGTATGGGACGATCACCTTTATTGCTTACTTTGATTTCTATAGAAGTTTTATTTTCATTAAGCACAATAAATTCTGATGATAAAAATATCTCTCCAGCTTTTATTTTATCATCATTTGCTATAGGTTCATGTATAGTAACTAATTTTGTGCCATCTTCAAAAGGAAGTTCTATTTGAATTTCATCAAGCATACTTGCAACACCATCAATCACATCTTCACTTGTAAGTAAAGTTTTTCCTATGCTCATCAATTCACTTACACTTAAATTTTTCCTTGCAAGTTCCATTAATTCATAACATATATAAGCTAAAGCTTCATTGTAATTTAATTTTATTTTTTGCTCTTTTCTATCTTTAGCTATTTTCCCTGCGTAATGAAGCATTAATCGTTGCAATTGCTGCTGAGTAAAATGCATTTTAATCCTTATAATTTTTTAGATATTATATAACTATTTACTTACTTTTAGGCAAAAAATTCTATTGCATTTTTTAATTCAGCTTCATAGTCTTTTTGAATTTCTATGAAAGGAAGATTTAAATTTTCACATTGAGTTTTAAGTTTTTGATGATTTAAAATAAGAGTGTTTATTTCTTCTTTTTCACTAAATAAACGCTTTTCTATAATATTTTCATTTTGATAGATTAATGCATAATTTTGTAAAATATATTCTTTTGAAAAAACGATATAAAGTATTTTAACATCACAATGATTTTGAAATTTTTGTAGCTTTTTTGGAATAAGATAAATTCCTTCAATGATTAAATTTTGTTTATTTTCTATACAAGTTTGAATTATACCATCTACAATAGGAAATAAAAACTCAGCTATTTTTTCATCCTCATCTACTTTAAAAGGAAAATTTTTCATTCCTTTAATCAAACCCATTTTTAGATGATCTAAACTCAAATAAGGATAAGAAAATTTTTCAAGAAGTTTTTGAGCAAGCAAGGTCTTACCACTATGACCTTGCCCTCCAATTAAAAAAATCATTTAAAGATTAAACATCCAAATGCTTAACATCTTTAGCATGAGCTTGTATATACTCACGGCGTGGTTCTACATCATCGCCCATGAAAAGGTTAAAAGTATCATTTGCTCTTTGAGCATCTTCTATGGTAATCTTTAACAAACGACGATTACTTGGATCCATAGTTGTTTCCCAAAGTTGTTCAGGATTCATCTCACCAAGACCTTTATAGCGTTGTATATAAGCACCTTTTTTAGCATTTTTTTCAACTTCATCTAAAATTTCTAAAATATCTTTATCAAATTTTAAATCTCTATCTTTAATTTTTTGATAAATATAATTTGCTTCTTCATATAAAGGATTAGCAAATAAATCATCATTGATGATAAGCTCTTCTAAACCATTTTCAGTTTGCACATAGACACGAATTTCATTTTCATTGATATATGAATTTAAGATATTGTGATTTTGTTTTTCTAAAAATTCTTTTATAACTTTAAATAATTCTTCATTAGAAGCTTTTATTAAATCAGGATTTTCTATCAAATATCTAATCACTGAAATTACATTAAATCTTTTTTCTAATTCTTTTAAAACACTTCTATAAGCTGCAACGATTTTTAAAAAATCTTTTAAATCATTTAATCCTATACCCTCATAAGTAGAACTCTCTATACCTGTTTCGATCAAATAATCATTTAAAGCTTTTTCATCTTTTAGATAAATTTCTTTTTTCTGACCTTTTTTATAGCGATATAAAGGTGGTTGAGCTAAATAAATATGTCCATTTGTTACAAGATCATTCATAAAGCGGAAGAAAAATGTCAAAAGCAAAGTTTGTATGTGAGAACCATCCACATCAGCATCGGTCATGATGATGATTTTATGATATCTTAATTTTTCTATATCAAACTCATCACCGATTCCACAACCAAAAGCTGTGATCATATTTTGAATTTGCTCACTTTTTAAAATTTTATCTAGTCTTGCTTTTTCAACATTGAGTATTTTACCTCTTAAAGGTAAAATCGCTTGGAAAGTTCTTTCTCTACCTTGTTTTGCAGAACCTCCCGCACTATCACCCTCAACTAAATAAATTTCACTTTCACTTGGATCTTTACTTTGACAATCAGCTAATTTTCCTGGTAAAGTCCCTACACTTGAACTTTCTTTTTTTCTTGTTAATTCTCTAGCTTTTTTAGCTGCTTCTCTACCACGAGCTGCCATTAAAGCTTTATTCATAATAGCTTTTGCTTCGATAGGATTTTCTTCAAAGTATTTTGTTAAATACTCAAAAGAAGCTTTAGAAACTATAGGTCTAACATAGCTTGAACCTAATTTTCCTTTAGTTTGTCCTTCAAATTGCGGTTCAGGTACTTTAACACTTACAACTGCTATTAAACCTTCTCTTACATCATCACCTGTGATTTTAGAATCTTTCTCTCTAGCACTAGCATTAGCTTCAATATAATTACTTATAACACGAGTTAAACCCATTCTAAAACCTGCTTCGTGCGTTCCACCATCTGGAGTTTTAATATTATTTACAAAGGAAAGTAAATTTTCACTATAACTATCATTATAAAGCAATGCTACTTCGACATTTACATCTTCTTCATCTACATTGAAAAATATAGCCTTAGTTAGAGCTTGTTTTTTATTTAAATCTGTAACAAACTGACTTATACCACCTTCAAAATGAAAACTTTCTGCTTTTCCTACGCGATTATCTTTAAAATTTATAGTAATTTTTGGATTTAAATATGCAAGTTCACGAAATCTTTTAGCTAAAATTTCATAATCAAAATCAGTCACTTCAAAAATTTGATCATCTGGCCAAAATTCTATGATTGTTCCTGTTTTTTTACTTTTACCTATGGTTTCAAAATTACTTGTGACTTTACCTTCTGAAAATTCTTGTCTGTAAATTTCTCCATCTCTATGCACTGTAGCAACTAATTTTTTTGATAAAGCATTTACAACGCTCACACCAACCCCGTGTAAACCACCTGAAACTTTATAAGTATCTTTATCAAATTTTCCACCTGCATGAAGCACGGTTAAAACTACAGTTAAAGTAGGGATATTTTCAGTAGGGTGAATTCCAACTGGGATCCCTCTACCATTATCACTTACTATACAAGAACCTTCTGTGGTAATTTCTACATTAATCGTATCACAAAAACCTGCCATAGCTTCATCGATAGAATTATCCACTACTTCATAAATCATATGATGAAGACCGCCTATGTTGGTATCACCTATATACATACCAGGGCGTTTTCTAACAGCTTCTAAGCCTTTTAAAACTTTAATATTTCCTGCGCCGTAATTTTGATTTTCTTGCATTTATTTTCCTTATAAAATAACTGGCATAATTACAGTTTGTAATTCTTCACTTGAAACTAAAAATGCCATATGAGGTTCATTTATGCTAAGTTTAAATGTTTCACTTTCAATAGAATTTAAAAAGTCAGTGATGAATTTATTTTTTATACAAAGATTAAATTCCTCATCTATATTAAGTTCCATTTCAAGTTCAGTTTTTGCTTCCATATTATCTAAACTAATACCTTCAAATACAAGTTTATCTTTATGGAAATTTAATTTCATTTTTTCAGTGATTACATTGATTTTTTTCAATGCATCCATAAATTCCTCAGTTTTAAAAATAAATTCTTTTGTGATATTTTTTGGAATTACTCTTTCATAATCAGGGAATTTATCATTAATAAGTTTTGTAAAAAACTCAAAATTATCATTTTTTGCAATCAATATATTTTCATCATAATAAATTTCAATTTTTTCAAAAAAGATTTTTTGCATTTCTAAAATAGCTTTTTTAGGAATGCAAAGATTAAATTCTTTTTCATTTGTTTTATTTAGTGTAAAAACTGCTAAGCGTTTTGTATCTGTTCCTACAAAGCTGATGTGAGTAGTTTTTATGTCAAGTAAAGCACCATTTAAAGAATACTTTGGATTATTTGTATCAACTGCAGGTAGGATTTTTTTCAAAGATCTACTTAAATCACTTGAATCAATATCGAATTTATCTTTTCCTTCAGTGTTTGGAAAATTTGGAAAATCTTCATAATTAAACATAGGAAGTTTATATTTAGTTCCTTTTTGTCTAATAAAAAGGAAATTTTCTATGGTTTCTAAAACTACATCTTCGTTATTTAAACTTTTAATAATATCTAAAATACTTTTAGCATTAGCAGTTGCAAAACCTGCACTTTCAACTTTGATTTTTTTGATTTTATAATTAATACCTATTTCATAATCACTTGCTCTTATGATTAGTTTATCTTCAACTACTTCAAAAAGTAAGTGAGAAGCGATGTTGCTTGAGTCTTTTTTATCTACATAAGAGTTAGTTAAAACTATGGCAGATTCTAGAGTGTTTTTATTAATGCTAATTTTCATTTTTACTTCCTTTGTTTTTTAAATTTATTTTATCATAATAATAAGCAATGTGAAAATGTGAAATGCTTTTTAAAAGTCTTTTTTTATAGAAATTTTACTCGTAGAATAAAATTTTTTGTTTTTCACTTTTATTCACAGGGTGCTTTTTATTTTTGTCAAAATTTTATTTCTTAATTCTTCTACTATGGCTTTTAAATTTTCATTTTCACTCATTAGTTCTTGAATTTTTTTAATATTATGTGAAATGGCGGTGTGATCTTTCATATTAAAAAATCTAGCAAGTTGAGGCATAGACATAGTTGTAAGTTCTCTTGCTAAATATATCACAACCCTTCTTGCCATAACGATATTTTGTGTTTTTTTGTTTGATTTTATATCATTTGGCTTAAGATTATAGCTTTTTGAAACATCAGCAAGTATATCTTCAACACTGATATTTTCTTTTGTTTCTTTGATGTGGTCTTTCATAAAGCTTTTAACGACTTCTAAAGTGATTTCTTGGTTAAAAAGTCTTGCTTGAGCATTTAAATTTGTAATCATTCCTTCTATTTCTCGGATATTATCCCCCATTGAAGTAGCGATGTAACTTATGACTTCAGACTTGAGATAAATAGCATTAAATTCGCATTTTTTCTTAATAATTGCGATTTTTGTATCAAGCTGAGGTGGAGTGATATCTGCGATGATCCCATTTGCAAAGCGACTTTTTAAGCGTTCTGTTATGCCTTTTAACATATTTGGAGGATTATCACTTGTCATAATGATTTGTCCGAATTTTTCTTTGATTTCATTAAAAGTAAAGAAAAATTCTTCTTGAATTTTATCTGTTTTACCTAAAAACTGCACATCATCAATGAGTAAAACATCGCAATTTTTGTATTTTTCATGAAATTTACTCATGGTTTTATTATTTAAATGCATGGTAAAATCATTGATAAAATTATCACTTGTAGCATAAATAACCTTATATCCATTATCCAAACACACATTTCCTACGGCTTGAAGCAAGTGAGTTTTTCCAAGTCCTGTAGGGCCATAGATAAAGATAGGATTGTATAATTTTCCAAGTTTGCTTTTATCGGTAATGGCTTTGCAGGTCGCATAGGCAAATTGATTAGAATCCCCTACAACAAAGCTTTCAAAAGTAAAAGAAGGATTTAAAATAGTGCTTTGAAATTTAATCTGTGAAATATCTGTAGAAAAATGTTTTTTCTCTACCTTTTGATCATTTGTGATGATTTTAATTTGAGGGTTAATTCCTGTTTTTACTTCATAAAAATAAGCTAGTTTTTGTGCGTATTTTGTTTGTATAAATTTAGCTAAAAAATGATTTGGTGCGATAAATACTAAGATATTATTTTTACTTAACTTTTCACTAAATTGTAAGTGAGAAATGTAAGTATTGTATTCGTTATTGCTAATTTCAGTTTTAAATTCAAGTAAAAAATCTTTTATATTCATTATTTTTCTTATAAATTATGATGTAAAACTTAAAATTCTAGCTTATTTTTTATAAAAAATGGTTAAAATTATTCACATAAAAATTTAAATTTCACATCTATGTGAATAAAAAGGTGAAAAGTTTGAAAGTTTTAGGGATAGATCCTGGTTCTAGGTATTGTGGATATGCTATTGTAGAAAGGATTAATAATAAAAATCAACTCATAGAAGCAGGGCTTATCAAAATCAAACCTAATGATTTGCAGTATCAAATCACAGAATTATGTGAAGGGCTTGATCTAATCTTTAAAAATCATCAATTTGATGAGGTAGCTATAGAAGATATATTTTTTGCTTATAATCCAAAAACGGTTTTAAAATTAGCTCAATTTCGTGGAGCTTTGAGTTTAAAAATCTTACAAACTCATGGAGAATTTGTAGAATACACGCCTTTACAAGTGAAAAAAACGGTAACAGGTAAAGCAAAAGCTACTAAAGAGCAAGTAGCTTTTATGGTGAAAAGATTGCTTGGAATTTCAAAAGATATCAAGCCACTTGATATTACTGATGCTATTGCAGTGGCCTTAACGCATTTAGCAAATTTGAGAGTAAAAAAGTGATTTTATTTTCCACTACCTATGAAATAAATTTCAACATCATGTAAAAGTTTTTCACATACTGCTGAATCAGTGCTTTTTTCTACTACTAGGTTGATGTGGTTTTTTGTATCTCTAAAGCTACCTGCAGATTTTGAATTTTTTAATTCTAATTTTTGATTATCTTTTAGGTATTTGATAGTTATTACAAACTTATGTGCTGCGCTTGCTTCGCCTAGATTAGTTTCTATTAAAACATTCATATTTGATGCTTTTGCTAAAGTTGCTTGGGTTTTATTGATCACTTCTTTCATTCTTCTATTGAGTTCTAAAATTCTTGAAATGAATTTATTATCTATACTTTCAAATGCGATTTTTAGTTTATTCATGATTTCTTGATTAGTTGGTTTATCAGGAGCTACATACACCATATAAAGACCATTTTTAATATCTACTTTAGTGCTTTTTGTATCACGCCCACTACCAAAAATTTTAATATAAATGGCATTATCAAGATATACTCTATCTATCATAGGCCCATAAATTTCATATTCTCTTTTTCTTACGATTACTTCTCTTGCGGCTACTTGAATTTTTACTGAACAATCATGAATTATAGGTTCCATTTCTTTTTTTATCTCAAGTAGTTCTCTAAGCATTTTCCATCCTTGTGTATTTTTAAATAAATTATAACAAAAAAAAATTGAATTTTTTTGTTAATTTTAGTTTGTGATATTTTTATATATTTTTGATTTTAAATTAAAAGTTTAAGGAAAAAAATGAAAATAAAAACTATAGTTTCAAGTTTAGTTTTAGCAAGTGCTTTATTTGCTGCAAATTCTCACCATGCTCATCATGGAGTTTCTGGAAGTATTTCATCACAAATCATGATGAGTATGCATGAACCTATGATGAAAAATCCTTTAGTACAAAGCAATGACATAGAAAGAGATTTTTTAGCTAATATGATTCCACATCATCAAGGTGCTATTGATTCATCTAAACTTTTACTAGAACATACTAAAAGTGAAGAGATGAAAAAAATCGCTCAAAATATCATCAAAGCTCAAGAAAAGGAAATCCAAGAATTTCAAGAAATTCTAGATAAAAATCTTTATACAAAAACTCAAATTGATGAAGAAACTTATAAAAAATTTGTCCAAGAAGAAAAAGAGTTAATGCAAAAAATGATGATTTTAATGAGTTCGGTTAAAGAAAGCAAGAACATCAATAAAGACTTTTTAGAAGCGATGATAGCACATCATCAAGGTGCAGTAGATGCTTCAAAACAAATTTTATTTTACTCTAAAGACAAAACTATCACTGATATAGCGAAAAAAATCATCTTAGATCAAGAAAAAGAAATTCAGGAATTTACGAATTTATTAAAGTATATGTAATAAAAAATGGTGGCTCCGATTGGACTTGAACCAACGACCACCACCATGTCAAGGTGGTGCTCTACCAACTGAGCTACGGAACCAAAAAATGAAAATTATATAAAAATATTTTTACATTGTGCTTAAAATCACTTTTTAACTCTTTTCATATCATTTAGCCACAAGTCTAGTTGTGCTTCAAAACCTATGCCTTTGCTATGATAAAATTTCAAATCTTTTTCTAGGTATCTTTGCTTAACCCAGCCACCAAAATCATGCGGATAAAGGTAGTTTTTTCTTTGAGGATTATTATTGTCAAGATAAGGAAGTATTTTTAACGCAGGGTTGTTTTGCACATAATTTAGCGCTTCATTTATAGCAAGATAACTTGAATTTGACTTAGGCGAACTTGCTAAAAATACCACACATTGAGCTAAGATGATCCTAGCTTCAGGATAGCCTATGTTTTTTACTGCTATGAGTGTGCTTGTGGCTAGATTAAGTGCTTGAGGGTTTGCATTTGAGATATCTTCACTTGCAAATATCACTAATCTTCTAGCGATGAAATCCGCACTTTCGCCCCCATCAATTAATCTTGCAAGATAATACAAACTCGCATCTATATCACTTCCTCTTAAGCTTTTTATCATAGAACTAGCTAGTTTATAGTGTGTATCTTTACTTGAAGTGCCATCGCTTAAAACATTTGCTCTTAATTTTTTCAAAGTTTTAAGCGTGATATGAGTGCTATCTAAAGCCAAAGCAAACTCACATAAATTTAAAAAGCTTCTTGCATCATTTGCACTAGAAGTGATTAAAAAGTCTTTGGCATCATCGTCGATTTTACAATGGAGTTTTTCTTGTACCTTTGTGGCAAGTTTTTCTAAGTCTTTATACTCTAAACCTTTAAATTCAAAAAGCATACTTCTGCTTCTTATGCCTGAAGTTAAAGTAAAGTAAGGGTTTTCAGTGCTTGCACCTATGAAAAGGCATTTTTGATTTTCCAAAGGGATTAAAAGCATTTCTTGTTGAGTTTTTGAAAGCCTATGTACCTCATCAATAAATATCAAAGGTTTGTATAAAGAATTTTCATATTTAGCTAGTATTTTTCTAAGCTCTTCAAGTTTAAAATTCCCTCCATCAAACTCATAAAAGTCTAGTTTATACTCATATGCTATAGCTCTTGCAAAAGAAGTCTTCCCACAACCTGCTGGGCCAAAAAATATACTATGAGGGAGTTTTGAAACTTGTATGAATTTTTTAAAAATTTCTATTAAATTTTCTTGTCCTAAAACCTCATCTAAAGTTTTAGGACGAAAAGTTAAACTTAAATTTGTCATTGTGGATTTATGGTAAGTCTTTCACCATTAATGATAGTTGTAACATCACTTTTATTAGAATCATCATAGATAAAATCAAGCACATAAGAGCCATTATTATCTACAAAATAAGTATCAAAATTTGCAAAATCAGGCCAAATTTGACTAGGAAGAATTTCAGTGTTTGCATGCAATTGTGATTTTATATTATTTTCAGTGAAAATAGTTTGTCCATTTGCGTCAAATTTTTTACCTTCTTTTTCAAAGCTTAGATTATTTAAGATGATTTGAGGGTTTGCTTTTAAAAACTGACTTGCTAAAAGCATCATAGAAAAAATATCAGTATTTGAGTTTTGCACTAAACTATCATAAGCTTTTTTAGAAAGATTATTAAAATTCATATCTAAATTAATGTTATTTAACATAAAGTTTTCATTTGCAAGGTTAAATTTAGCTAAATCTAGTTTTAAAACACTATCATAATCATTTTGAGCATTTTGAGCTGTTTTTGCAAAAATTTTTAATTTATCAAAGTCAAAAGCAATGGAACTTATAAAATTAACGCTATCAATGCTTATATTTTGCTCACTATTTCTACTAGGACTAAAAATATCATTAAAACTTAATTTTTGTATAGGAAATTCAGAAATTTTGATATTTTTTGCTTCTAATTTTTCTTCATGAGATAGTTGTTCTAATAAAATATAACCTAGATTAAGCTCCATATTTTTTACAAATTCTTCAGAACCTGTAATCTTAAAAGATGTATTATTTAAAACTAAATTTGTATCATTGCGCGTAAAATTAATATCATTTATTTTTGCATTGATGTTAATGTCTCCACCTTTTGCGCTAACTAAGATTTTAAAGATTTCTTCATTTGGGAAAATACCTTTTAAGTCTTCATTTTCATTTAAAATAGAAACGATAGCATTATTACTTGCAAAAAAATTATTAGAAAAATCCACATTCACTTTAAAACTATAAGGTAAGTCATTCAGTGTAGCTATAAAACTTCCTTTGGAATTTAAAAGTCCTTTGATATAGTTAGCATCTTCAACACTATAATATGCTGTATCTTGACTCATTTGAGCAAATATTTTTCCATTGATAGAGTTAATGTAAGAAGCTGAGGCAAAAAACCCTATAGCTAGTAAAACTACTACTACAACTCCTGCGATGATTTTTTTCATTCATTTTCCTTAAGTGAAATTTTAGAAATTATATATTTTTATTACTAACTAATGCTTATAAAATTCTCACATTTATACATTACTTAACTTTTTTTCTTATAATTGCACTATTTAAAATCAAAGGTAAAAAAATGAAACTTTTTGGAACAGATGGAGTACGTGGTAAAGCAGGGGAGTTTTTGGATTCATTTTTAGCCATGCGTTTGGCTATGGCTGCTGGAATTTATTTTAAAGACAAAGCTCTTACAAACAATATCTTAGTAGGAAAAGATACAAGAAGAAGCGGTTATATGATAGAAAATGCTATCGTTTCAGGGCTTACTTCTATAGGTTATAATGTTATAGAAATAGGTCCTATGCCAACACCTGCTATTGCGTTTTTAACTGAAGATATGCGTTGTGATGCAGGGATTATGATATCAGCTTCGCATAATCCTTACTATGATAATGGTATTAAATTTTTTGATGCCCATGGAAATAAACTTGATGAGCAAGCAGAAGCAAAAATAGAAGAAATTTATTTTAACGATAAACTCATAGAAGAAGCAAGAACAACAAAATCACAAATTGGTCAGGCAAAAAGAATTGATGATGTGATAGGAAGATATATTGTTTCTATAAAAAATTCTTTTCCTAAAGAGCTGACTTTAAAGTCTTTACGCGTTGTGTTAGATGTGGCTCATGGAGCTTCTTATAAGGTAGCACCTACGGTTTTTAAAGAACTAGGTGCAGATGTGATTGTGATCAATGATAAGCCAAATGGTTTAAATATCAATGAAAATTGCGGGGCTTTACATCCTTTAAATTTAGCTTTAGAAGTAAAGAAATTTAGAGCAGATGTGGGTTTTGCTTTTGATGGGGATGCGGATCGTTTGGTTGTTGTGGATGAAAAAGGCGAAGTAGCTCATGGAGATAGTCTTTTGGGTGTTTTAGCTTTATTTTTGAAAAAACAAGGCAAGTTAAAATCAAGTGTAGTTAGCACTATAATGAGTAATGGTGCTTTAAAAGAGTTTTTAACTAAACATAAAATCACACATGAAACTTGCAATGTAGGCGATAAATATGTACTTGAAAAACTCAAAGAATGCGGTGGAAATTTTGGCGGGGAGCAGAGTGGGCATATTATTTTTAGTGACTATGCAAAAACTGGAGATGGTTTGGTAGCTGCTTTACAATTTAGTGCTTTAATGCTAAGTGAAGCAAAAAGCGCAAGTGAAATTTTAAATCAAGTTAAACCTTACCCACAGCTTTTGCATAATCTTAAAATTTCAGAAAAAAAAGACCTAAGCAAGCTTGCAGGCTTAGAAGAATTGAAAAAAGATTTAGAAAAAAAAGGAATTGCTAGTTTGTTTAGGTATTCAGGTACAGAAAATTTAATACGCTTATTACTTGAAGCAAAAGACATTAAGCTTTTAGAAAAAGAAATGAAAGCTGTTGAAAGCTTTTTTATGAAAGCATTGAATGCTTAAAATTTTATCTTTAAAATTTTGGCTTGTTTTTGCTTTAGTTTTTATACTAGATCAAGTAAGTAAGTATTTGTTTTTGCAAGGGCTTGAGTATAAGGGTGAATTTTTTGATTTAGTTTTAACCTATAATACCGGTGTAGCCTTTTCAATGTTTGCATTTTTAGGAGAGTATTTAAAATACATACAACTTGTTTTTATTTTGGCTTTGTTTGTGTATTTGCTTTATCAAAAAGAATTTTTTAGAACACATTTGATCGCTTTTGCTATTATGCTATCTGCTGGGTGTTCAAATTTACTTGATCGATTTGTGCATATAGGTGTGGTGGATTTTGTATTTTGGCATAAGTGGTTTGAATTTGCTGTGTTTAATTTAGCTGATGTGATGATAAACATTAGCGTAGCTTTGATTTTAATAAAAGAAATTTTTAATAAAAAAGGAGAAAAATGTTAGATTTTTTAACTGACTGGTATTTATGGATTAAAATGGTGCATTATTTAGCTTTTGTTTCTTGGATGGCTGGATTGTTTTATTTACCAAGACTTTTTGTATATCATACAGAACATAAAGACAATAAAGGCTTTGTGGAAGTGGTAAAAATTCAAGAAAGAAAATTGTATTTTTATATCCAAACACCTGCTATGATTGTAACTTTAATAAGTGGTAGTTTAATGCTTCATGCTAATAAAGCTTTAATGGTTGGATCAGGATTTATGCATGCTAAATTAACCTGTGCTTTGCTTTTAATTATTTATCATTTGCAAAATTATTATTATTTAAAACAACTTCAAAATGATACTTGCAAAAAAAGTGGGAAATTCTTTAGAGCTTATAATGAAATTCCAACGATATTATTTATAATCATCGCTATTATGATGGTGGTAAGACCATTTTAGTAAAAAGCCTTAAAAAAAAGGCTTTTTATCCTTTAAACTCCATGCTTTTAAAATCAAGTGGATCAACATTTTCTTGCATGATATTTATGCGTTCTTTATCTTGTAAGCGTTTATCATCTCTAAATACAGCACGCACTAAATCCATACCTGTGTAAAAATCTTTCATTAATACCATAAACAAATAACATCCAAATTCACTTGTATATAAAGTATTGTTTTCTTTTTTTATAGCCTTGCTTAATTTAAGACCTAAAAGTTCTATAAAAAGATCTTTTTCTAAATTACATTCTAAAGTTTTATTAAATTTATCAATTTCGATTTTACCAGTAAACATTTCGGTTAAAAAGACATATTTGATGATTTCTTTTTTACTAAAATTAGCTTTAGCAATATTTGCATTTTGTTTTTCCTTGATGAGCTTAGAATAATCATTTAAATTAAAAGCATTGATTAAAAGCTCTCCATCTAAAAAGCTAAAAGCCCCGCTTCCTACACCCAAATACTCATGATGGCTACTTACATACTCATCATTAAAGCTACTTTTTTCTAAAGAAAATGACCACGCATTATTTCTTTCATAATCTTTGAAAAAATCTACAATGATTTTATAAAATTCAAATTCATTATCTTTAAAACTTACTCCTAGAGTTTTTGCGATATTATCTTTTGTGAGGTTTGATTTCATCAAAGGATAAGTTGTGATTTGTTGAGGTTTTAAGTTTTTGGCTATTTCTAAGTCATTGAGTAATTGTTCTTTGGTTTGAGAAGGAAAATTAAAAATCAAATCAATACTCATGATAGGAAGCACACCTATGGCTTTAGAAAGCTTTTCTTGAAGTTCTTTGCTAGAGCCAAATTTATGATACCTTGCTACTTTTTTTAAAGTATCATCATCAAAGCTTTGTATACCACAACTTAAACGATCTATAAGTCCTTTAAACATTTCTAACTTTTTAGGTTCGATATGATTAGGGTCAGTTTCGCAAGAAATTTCTTTGATGTTAAATAATTTTTTGCAAAGTTCTAAAGTTTTAGCAAGCTCTTCTTCATTGATTAAAGTAGTGCCGCCACCCACATACATAGAAGTAAAATCAAATCCTTTGTCTTTGATTTGTTTGATTTCTTCTCTTAAACTTTCAAAATATCTTTTTGCTAAATCTTCATTGTAATAATACTTATGAAAACTACAATATGGGCAAAAAGTATGACAAAATGGTATGTGAGCATAAAGCATATAAGATTTTTTTGGATTAACTTTTTTTTCTTGTCCTTCTTTTAAAAGTTTCACATCAAAACCATTCTCTAAAGATTTTTGCATAGCCTTGTGTGAGTAAGAAAGAGCTAAGTTTTGTAAAAAATTCATATTTTTCCTAAAATTTCATTTTGTAGTTATTTAAAAAGACTATAATTGTATCATATTTTTACAAAGGCTTTATAATGAAAAAGATTTTTATAGCATTTTTTGTATTTTTGTTAGGATTTATAAGTGTGTCAAATTCTGCACCTTTAGATGAAATTTTTCAAGATGTTAATGTTTCAGGTAGTATGCGTTATCGTTTTGAGCATAATAGCCCAAAAGATAGAGGAAATAATAATTTTAATCAAAGAATTCAAATTCAAATGCATTAACAACTAAGCCTTAAAGACTTAGTTGTTATAAAAGCTTTCCTTTAAGTTTTCTTCCATAGCTTTGATGTTTTCTTTTGATTCTTCTTTAGCGTTAAATCCTCCACCAAAAGCTTTCATAACATCTACAATAGAATTTGCAAGCTCATAAGATGAGTTAGTATAAGAAAGTTTAGCATTTAAATAATTTCTTTGATCTTGTAAAAAATCAGCCAAGTTAATCACGCCATTTTCATATCTTAAGGTAGAAATTTCATAAATTTTACTTTGGGCTAGAAATAAATTTTTATAATTTTGCTCATTTTCATAATAGCTTTGGCGGTTAAATAAAGCAAGTCTTATCTCTCCAAAAGCTGTTTTTAAGGTGTTTTCATATTGTAAAAATGCTTCATCTTTGGTAAGCTTTGCAATATTAACATTATTCATAATTTCACCCCAATGAAAAATCGGCATCGCAAAATTTCCAGCTACATTCCAAGTATTGCTTCCATGTTTGACTAAAAGATCTAAATCATTACTTTGAAAACCCAAAAGTCCTGTTAAAGAAAGGTTTGGTAAAAATGCAGTTCTAGCTACTCCAACAAGATAATTTTTTTCTTCTAAAATTTTTAAACTAGCTTGCACATCAGGTCTTTGAAGCAAAATTTCACTGCCAATGCCCTCGGGTATGCTAAGCTCGTATTGTCCTATTTTTTTATACTCTATGCTATTATAAAGTATATCATCAATATCATTTGAAGTTAGGATTTTTAAGGCTTTGGTATTAGCTTCTTTTTGAATTTTAGCGTTTGTGAGTAAAACTCTTGAATTTTCAAGCTCAGCTTTAAATTTGTTAAGCTCATACTCACTAATTACTCCAAGTTTAAAATGCTCTAATTTTAACTCATAAGTTTTTTGATAACTTTGGGTTGTTTCTTCTAAAATTTTTACTTGCTCGCTTAAGCTTGCTAGGTTAAAATAAGTTTTTACTACATTAGAAATTAAGCTCAATCTTGCGCTTTCATAGTCAAACTCACTAGCTTGTAATTTTGCTTTTGAAGCACCATAAGTATCTCTGTATTTACCCCATAAATCTACTTCATAGCTTAAATTTAAACCCATGTTAAAATCATTACCATAAGCAAATTCATTGCTTTTGTTACTTGGAGCATTAATGCTAGTTTTTGCTCTTGCTCCGCTAGCACTTCCATCAAGTTTAGGAAGTAAATCACTTCTTGCTATACCTAAAGTTTCATAAGCCTTTTGTAAATTTATATATGCAATTTGCAAGTCGTTATTGTTTTTTAAAGCTTGATCGACTAAGGTATTTAAATATTTATCATCAAAAGCTTTCCACCATTGTTTGTTAATGCTAATATTTTGGTCTAAACTTTTAGTGTAATTTACATCTTTGATTTCTAAATTTGGTTTTAAACTGCAAGCTGTTATTAAAAAACAACTTACAAAAATTATTAATTTACGCATTGATTTTACCTCTTTTTTTATCAAGCCATTTATTAAAGCTTTCTAATAAATAGAAAAATAAAGGTACAAAGAAAATGGCTATAGTAGAAGCTGCTATCATACCTCCTATAACACCCGTGCCTATTGCATGGCGACTTGCACTTCCTGCTCCATAAGCAAAGTACAAAGGTAAAATACCACAAATAAATGCTAATGAAGTCATTACAATAGGTCTAAATCTTAATTTTGCTGCACTAATAGAAGCTTCAAAAATACTTTTTCCTTTTTTAAGATGTTCTTCCATAGCAAACTCGACAATCAAAATTGCATTTTTAGCCGAAAGTCCTATTAAAAGTAAAAGTCCTGTTTGAAAATATATATCATTTTCTAAGCCTCTAAGCCATACAAGAAGTAAAGAGCCAAACACCGCAAAAGGCACAGCAGTGATTACTGCTAAAGGCATAAGCCATCTTTCATACTGAGCTGCTAGGATTAAAAATACAAATAAAAGCCCTAGTATAAAAGCTACTTGACCTGCACCACTACTTGTAACTTCTTGATAAGCAGAACCTGACCAAGCAATAGAATAATCCTCTCCTAAAGTTTCTTTGGCAACTTGAGCAATAGCATCAATAGACTGTCCTGAGGTATAACCAGGTGCAGGATCACCTTGTACTAGTGCTGATGGGAACATATTAAAACGTTTTACATCATCAGGCCCAACGCCTCTATGAAGTGTTAAAACACTATCTAGAGCTATCATAGAACCATCTTTTGATCTAACAAAAATATTTTTTAAAGCATTTTGTGTATTTCTAAAATCTCCAATTGCACTAATATTTACACGATAATTTTTTCCAAGCATAGAAAAATCATTTACATAGTAAGTTCCTATCGTGGCATTTAGTGTGCTAAATACATCTGCTAAATTTAAACCATAAAGCTTTACTTTATCACGATCAATTTCCAATTTTAATTGTGGAAAATTAGTATCAAGTGTAGTTCTTACATTTGCAAGCTCAGGACGTTTATTTGCTGCTTCAACTAATCTATTTACATCAACTTGAATTTCTTCATAACTTTTACCTCCACGATTTTGTACATACATTTCAAAACCACCAGTTAAACTTAAACCTTGAATTGGAGGTGGATTAACAAAGAAAGTTTGAAAATTTGGATTTAAGAAATATTGCTTATTATACATACTAGTTAGATCAAAACTACTTGTATCTCTATCATTCCAATTTTTTAGATTAATAAACATTGCACCAGCATTTTCTTTTAAAGAACCTGTGAAAAGATCATAACCTATAAGACCTACAATATCAGTAATATTTTCATTTTTACCGATTTCTTCACCCATTGCATCCATAGCTTGGGTTGTTCTATTGAGAGATGAAGCTGCTGGTAAGTTCACAACAGATAAAAAACTACCTTGATCTTCAGGTGGTACAAGTGAATTTGGTACTATTTTGAATAATCCATATAATCCGATTAAGAATATGAAAAAAATCAAGACAAAGCGTATAGTTCTTTTTAATATATAAGCAACTCCTGCGCCAAAAACTTCAGTTGACCAATCAAATATATCATTGAATTTTTTTACTAAGTAAAATGGCTCCCCTTCATTTCTTTTTAAGAAAATTGCACATAAAGATGGAGTTAGTGTTAATGCTACAAAACCTGAGATTGCAACTGAAATAGCTAAAGTGATGGCAAATTGTCTTTGAATTTCTCCCACAAAACCGGATATAAATGAAACAGGTATAAACACCGCACAAAGCACAAGAACGATAGAAACAACAGGTGCAGCAACTTCATCCATTGCTTTAATGGCTGCTTCTTTTATGCTTATATTTGGATCTTCATGCATGATTCTATCGATATTTTCAACTACTATAATTGCATCATCAACAACAATACCAATAGCTAATACCAAAGCAAAAAGTGTAAGAAGGTTGATACTAAAACCTAAGACATATAATCCCGCAAAAGTTCCCAAAATAGAAACAGGTACAGCAATCATAGGTATGATAGTAGAACGGAAATTCTTCAAGAACAAGTACATTACAATCACAACTAAAATGAGTGCTTCAAAAAATGTTTTTACAACTTCTTTGATAGAAGCTTTAATAAATATAGTTGTATCATAAGGTACTTTATAGGCTAAACCTTCTGGAAAGCTTTTTGAAAGCTCTTCAAACTTTTTCTGTACTAACTCAGCTGTACTTACTGCATTTGCTCCAGTTTGTAAGAAAATTAATATAGGAGTAGCATCGCTTCCATTTAATCTACCTTTAAATGTATATTCTCTTGAACCTAAAGAAACTTCTGCAACATCTTTAAGTCTTAAAAAAGAGCCATCGCTATTTGCTCTTATAATAATATTTTCAAATTCTTTTGTGTTTTTTAACCTTCCTTGCATAGTTACTGAGTATACATAAGGTGATCTTTCTACCACAGGTTCTTGACCTATCTTACCAGTAGCATATTGAGCGTTTTGTTCATTTACTGCAGCAATAACATCTGTTGCGGTCACTTGATATTTATTTAATAAATCGGGATTAAGCCAAATTCTCATAGAATAATTTCTTGAGCCGATTGCTACGGCATTACCTACACCAGGAACCCTAGCAAGATCATCTAAGATATTTAACGCAGCATAATTATATACTTCAAGTGAATCCATAGAACCATCAGGAGAATATAAAGTAGCAACTTCTAATATACTTGAACCAGTTTTTCTTACACTAACACCAGTTTTTTTAACATCTTCAGGTAATTTTGCTGTAGCAGCTGAAATTCTATTATTAACATCAACTGTCGCTTGGTCAGGATCTGTACCTATATTAAAATATACACTTAAACTCATATCTCCTGAAGAACTTGAAGTTGATTCCATATAAATCATATTTTCAACCCCATTGATTGCATCTTCAAGAGGAATGGCTACTGTTTGAGCTACTGTTTGAGCATCAGCTCCTGAGTAATTTGCACTTACTTTTACAACAGGTGGGGTTAAAGAAGGGTATTGCTCTACAGGTAAAGAATATAGTCCTATAATACCCGCTAAAGAAATAATAATAGCTACAACGGAAGCAAATACAGGTCTTTCTATAAAAAATTTAGAAAACATTATTTATTCTCCATTACGCTAACACTTGCACCAGGACGGATTTTTTTAAAATTATTTAAAATGACTTTATCGCCATTTTTTAAGCCCTTATCAATGATTGCTTTATCAGAAGTTTGATAAATAACATTCACATTAGTTTTAACTACTTTTCCATCTACTAGAGTATAAACATAAGTAGTACTATCATCTTGTAAAAGCGCAACTTGAGGAATTTCAAACCCATCTTTTTGAACAAAGCCTTCAACATGAACATTTGCAAAAGAACCAGGCATTAAGCTTGAGTTGTTGTTATCAAAAACAGCTTTTGCTTTTACTCCACCACTATGTGTATCTATAACACTATCTATAAAATATAATTTTCCATTAAAAAGCTCACCGCCAACATTAGCTTGTACTTGGATATTTTCTAATTGCCAATTGCCACTTTGTAGATTTTTATTCATATTGATCTTATCTACATCAGAAATATAAAAGTCTGCAAAGATAGGATTAATGTTTGTAATACGTACAAGTTCGGTTGATGAAGCATTTACATAATCACCTATATCCATTAGTGTATCACCTACAACTCCATCAAATGGAGCGCTTACTACAGTGTATTTTAAGTCTAATCTTGCATTAGCAAGTTTTGCTCTAGCACTTTCTAAATTAGCTTTGGTAGAATTAAATTTAGCCAAACTTGCGTCAAATTCTTTTTGTGAAATAGCATTTTTTTCTATTAAAATTTGATCTCTTTTGAAATTTTTTTCAGCATCATCAAAATTAGCTCTTGCTACTAAAGCTTCCCCATAAGCCATATTTACACTTGCTTGGTATTTATCAGGCTCTATGAGAAAAAGTTTATCACCTTTTTTAACGGCTTGGCCGCTTTTGAAGTATTTTGCTTTGATTTCGCCACTTACTTTAGGTTTAATTACTACATCTAATTCAGTGCTTAATCTTGCAGGATAGGTAAATTCTAAAGGTAAATTAGAACTTTGCATAGTCATAATACTTACAGGTTGGGGAGGGAGTTGTTTAACTTGTGCATTCTTATCATTTGAGCATGCTACAAAGATAAGTGAAGCGCAAGCTAGAGTTAAAAGTTTTGTTTTCATTGGTTTCCTTAAAATTATTTATTTAGCTAAACGAAAAAAGTAATTTATATTACAAAATTATATGCATAATTATTCTATCAATATATAGTTAATTAAAGTTAATAATCCCACTAATAAAAAGTTTTACGATTTTTGATGCATGTTCTTCTTGTTCTTTTTTGTCCATTAGTACTTTGTTTCCAAAAATACTTTGCATAAAAAAAGTTCCTCTTAGCATGGCACAAAATGTAACACTTAAAAATTCAGCATTACTAGCTAAATGCTCATTTTCTATTTCAAATCTTTTTCGTAAAACATTTTCAACCTCTTTACGATTATTACCTTTAAACCATGAAGAAAAATCAAATTTATCATTATAAATTTGAGAATACAGAAGTCTTACTATAGAAATAGTTTTTTTATTATTGAAAATTTTTAAATAAGCTAAGGAATATTGATATAAATATTCTTCTAAGCTTAATTCATTTGTGATTTTCATATTTTTTTTTAAAGTAGCTAAAAAATGATTTTCAGCAAAATCATTTAGTATATCTTCAAATAAACCTTCTTTACTTTTAAAATGCTCATATACACAAGAAAAAGATCCTCCAGCTTGTTTGATGATATCTTTAAGATTAGTTGCTTCGTAGCCATTTTTTAAAAATGACTCCGTAGCAATTTGTTTGATTTTTTCAAGTCTTGCTTGAGATTTTGAAGAAAGTTTTTTTTCCATTTTAGTGTTTTTTACGCTCTACAATTGAGTTTTTAGGATATACAAAATTACTTTCTCTTGTGATTACAATATTTTTATCATCAAGCGCATAAGCTTTGATAGTTAAAGGTATTACGGTATCTTTTCTATCATTATCAGCTAGTTTTTTAGTAGCTTTTAAAACAACTATATGCTTATCTTTTTCACCAGCTTTTAATTTAAAAGGTTTTTTAGGTCTAATGATTTCTATACCATCTTCAAAGTCTTGTAATTTTACATCAAAATAATACTCATGAGTTTTATTATCTGTATTTTGGAATAAAAATACATAAGCATTGGTGATTAATAAATCTCCATCATGTGTTTTTCTTACTTGATAAAGCTCACTAGAGCGATTGATATTTAAAAGCATATTTTCTTTTTTGCTTCCCATTAAAACTAAGGCTGCAAAAACACCACATAAAACTACTAAATATCCGATAGTTCTAAATCTAAAATATTTTACTTTTTCTCTTGTTTCAATGGCTTTTGCACTAGTCCAGTTAATCAAACTAGGGCGATCAAATTTAGCTTGAATTTTTGAACAAGCATCGGCGCATTCAAGACAGTTAATACACTCAAGTTGCATTCCTTGGCGTATATCTATATGTGTAGGGCAAATTTTTACACAGGCTTCACAGCCTATACATTCACCTTGTGGTGGTTTTTGATAAAGTTTGGTATGCCCATCATAAATCACACCACCTCTTTTATCATCATAAATTACTTGAACGGTATTATTATCAAACATTACAGATTGAATTCTTGCATAAGGGCATACATAAACACAAAATTTTTCACCCAAATACACTATATCAAAAGTAAAGGCTAAAGAAGCACAAAATAAAATCCCCAAAAGTAACAAATGATCAGCAGGGTTTTGAATATATACAAAAAAATCTTCAGGTGGTACAAAATACCATAAAAATGCACTCATCATTAATAATGAAAAAAGATAGAAAATCACAATACTTAAAACTTTTTGGACAAAAAATCCATCTACTTGTTTTTGTTTATTTGCTGTGCTTTTATGAATTTTAAAGATTTTTGTTTGCAATAAATCTCTATAAATAACTCTAGCAATAGTTTGAGGACAGCTCCAAGCACACCAAATTCTTCCTGCTAGAGTGGTGATAAAAAGTATAGTTAAAAACATGCCCATGATAACAAATGGCATTAAATAAAGCTCTTGGGTATCAAAAGCAATAAAAAACAAATTAAGCTTTTTATGATCAAAACTTAATAAAAAGAAATGATTGTCATTAATTTTTATAAAAGGTAGTATTATAAAAATAATCATAGAAATGATATAGGCTATATACCTTTTTTTAGTATAATTGGTGATACAAGCACTCATTTTTATTTTCCTTAAAAAATGTTTTTTAAATTGTAGTACTAGAAAAATTAAACCAAACTTTGTCTTATATTAAGAATTTATGTTTAATTTTTATTTATGTAATTATTACAAAAATAAAAATTAATTTCAAGTAAAATTATGATATAATACATTTTTAATTTTATTTAAGAAAGGTGGTGAGGGTCGTGCCAGGAATTAAGGTACATCCTAACGAGTCTTTTGATGAAGCGTATAGAAAATTCAAAAAACAAGTAGATAGAAATCTAGTTGTTACTGAAGTTCGCGCTAGAAGATTTTTTGAGCCTATGACTGAAATTCGTAAAAAACAAAAAATTTCAGCACGCAAAAAAATGCTTAAAAGACTTTATATGCTTAGACGCTACGAGTCAAGACTCTAATACCAAAAAAGCCGAGAAATCGGCTTTTATTCATTGATTATTTATGTTTCTTTGGATTTTAATCATTCATTTTTTTGGACTTATTTTACCAGGACCTGATTTTTTCTTAGTAAGTTCATATGCATTAAGAGAAGGAGTTAAAAGTGCTTTAAAGGCAAGCTTGGGGATAAGTTTAGCCGTTAGTGTATGGATTATACTTTCTATACTTGGTTTGAGTGCGATTTTCCATCAATTTCCATTTTTGCAAATTGCTTTATCAAGTTTTGGGGCTTGTTATCTTTTATATTTAGCTTATGGAATTTACAAAAATGCAAAAATAGGTAATATAAAAGTTCAAAAAACTCATATATCTGCATTTTTAAGTGGAATGATTACAAATTTATCTAATCCTAAAGCAATTTTTTATTTTGCTAGCGTTTTTGCAAGTTTTGATTTTACCCAAATGCGGTGGATGTTGATAGTTTTAATTTTTGTTTTGATTTTAGAAACTATAATTTATTTTTCTTTGATTTCTTTATTATTTTCTAAACCTTTCATGGTAAGAATTTATCAAAAGAACTTAAAGCATATTGATTATTTAAGTGCTTTTATATTTTTTGCTTTTGCTGTGTTTATTTTGAGTAATAATTTAATGGCTATGATAAATTAAGGCAATTAATTTTTATTAATACTTTTTTTGTTAAAATCTTATTAAGTTAAACTTATAAATTTAGGAAAGATTATGAAACATATAAAAACTATACTTAAGCTTAGTATGATAAGTGGTATTGCCGCAATAAGTGCAGGTGCTTTAAGTGCATGTAGTAGCAATGCAAGTGATTCTAATAATGCATTGAGTCAGGCAGTAAATACTCAAGGTGCTTTTGTTATCATCGAAGAAACTGCTCCAAATCAATACAAAATCAAAGATCAATTTCCAAGCGATGAAACTAGGGTAGTTTTAAAACAACTTGATGGCACAGAAAGAGTTTTAAGCAAAGAAGAAATGGATAAATTAATCCAAGAAGAAGCTGCTAAAATAGACAATGGTACTTCAAATTTAACAAATCCAAATAACGCTCAAATGAGTAGTGGAGGACTGTCTTTAGGTGAAACATTGCTTGCGAGTGCGGCTGGTGCTATACTTGGTAGCTGGATAGGCTCAAAACTTTTTAATAACCAAAATTTTGCAAACCAGCAAAGAGGAGCATTTTCAAACCAAAGTGCTTATCAAAGAAGTGTAAATAGTTTTAATAAGGCAAGTACAAGTGCCACTTCAGGCTCAAGTGCGAAAAAATCAGGCTTTTTTGGTGGTGGTTCTAAGGCTACTTCAAGTTCTTCTAGCTCTTTTGGATCCTAAGGGTGTAAAATGAATTTTTTAAAAGTAAATCCTTTAGAAAAATCTTACTTAGAACAAATAGGCTTTTCATGGCATACAGATAATGATGGAAGTGATTATTTAGATTCTAACTTAGTTTGTGTGAGAGAAAATGAAGCAAATGCATATTATGAAGCAGTGAATGAGCTTTATGATATGTTTGTAGCTGCTGCGCAAGAAGTGATTGATAATGATCGTTTTGATGAACTTGGAATTCCTTTTAATTTAGTTGATGCGATTAAGATGAGTTGGGAAAATGATGTGCATTGGCATTTATATGGAAGGTTTGACTTAGCAGGTGGGCTTGATGGTAAGCCTATAAAGCTAATAGAATTTAATGCTGATACTCCAACTTCTTTATTTGAAAGTGCTATTTTACAATGGGCTATTTTAAAACAAAACAACCTAGATGAAAGCTCGCAGTTTAATAATATATATGAAGCCCTAAAAGATAATTTTAAAAGACTTATCACTTTAGAAGAAGATGTAAGTGAATTTGAAAAGTATTATGAAGGTTGGAAGATATTATTTTCTTCAATCGCAGGTAGTGATGAGGATATGATTACAACCAAGCTTTTAGCACACATTGCTAGTGAAGCAGGTTTTGAGAGTGAGTTTTCTTATATAGATGAGGTGGAATTTTCGCCTGAGGGTATTTTTAAAAATGATGTAAATTTTGAGTATTTTTTCAAGCTCATTCCTTGGGAGAGCATAGCCATAGAAGAGGGTGAGCTTGCTATGCTTTTAACTCAAATCATGCAAAATCAAAAAGCAATCATTTTAAATCCTGCTTACACTTTATTGTTTCAAAGTAAGGGTATAATGAAAATTTTATGGGAGCTTTATCCAAATCATCCTTTATTGCTTGAAACAAGCGATCAACCTTTAGTGGGTAAAAAATGTGTTAAAAAGCCTGTTTTTGGTAGAGAAGGAGCCAATGTTTCTATTATAGAAGCTAATGGAGATGTAAGTTTTGAAACAAGCGGAGATTATCAAAACAATCGCTTTGTGTATCAAGAATTTGCTGAGTTTAATCAAAATGAAAGTAATTATTACCAAGCAGGGGTTTTCTTTGCTTATGAGGGTTGTGGATTAGGTTTTAGAAAAGGCGGATTAGTGCTTGATAATTATTCTAAATTTGTAGGACATATAGTAAAAGATTAATGAAAATAGTATGCTTAGATACTGCAACTTTAGGTGGAGCGGATTTAACGGTTTTTGAAAGTCTTGGCGAGTTTGTGAGTTATGATTTAACTTCTAAAGATGAGGTTATTGCAAGAATAGCTAATGCGCAAGTTGTAATGATAAATAAAATCATCATTGACAAAGAAGTAATAGATAATACTAACTTAAAACTTATTTTACAACTTGGTACTGGGGTAAATAATATAGATGTAGCTTATGCAAATTCTAAAGGTATAGTGGTAAAAAATGCCGCTAGTTATTCCACAAAAAGTGTTTTAAGCCATACCTTTGCTTTGCTTTTTGCTTTTTTAAATCAAATTCCATATTATGATAAATGGAGTAAAGAAGGCAAATGGTGTGAGAGTAAAATGTTTTGTGATTTTAGTAAGACTTTGCATACTTTAACCGGTAAAAAACATGGTATTATAGGACTTGGAGCTATAGGTAAAGAAGTAGCTAGGGTTTCTCAAATGTTTGGTTCTAAAATTTGTTATTATTCTACCTCAGGGGCTAATAATAATGATGAGTATGAAAAAGTAAGTCTCGAAGAGCTTTTAAAAACTTGTGATGTAATTAGCATACATGCGCCTTTAAATGATAAGACAAAAAATTTATTAAGTAGAAAAGAATTAATGCTTTTAAAAGATGATGCTATTTTGATTAATGTAGGGCGTGGTGGAATCATCAATGAAGCAGATTTAGCTCAAGTTATGAATGAGAAAAATATCAAAGTAGGACTTGATGTGCTTGAAATAGAACCTATGATTAAAAATCATCCTTTGCTTGGTATAAAAAATAAAGAAAATTTAATCATCACTCCACATGTTGCATGGGCAAGTGAAGAATCCATACAAAATTTAGTCCAAATTGTATTTAATAATCTTAAGGAGTTTATAGAAAATGGCAAGTGAACATAGTTTTGATATTAGTGGGGAAATTGACAAACAAGAGCTAAAAAATGCTTTAGAGCAAGCTAAAAAAGAGCTTGATAGTAGATATGATTTAAAAGGCATTAAAAGTGAAATAGAGTTAAATGAAAAAGAAAGTGTTTATAAGCTTATTTGCTCTAGTGAAACAAAGCTTGAAGTGTTAAAAGATATTGTTATTTCAAAGCTTATTAAAAGAGGGATAAACCCTAATGGTATTAAAGAGCTAAGTAGGGAAAGCGGAGCAAATTTTAGACTGAACTTAAAAGTTAATGATGCTATTGATGCTGATAGTGCTAAGAAGATTAACAAAGCTATAAAAGATAGTAAGCTAAAGGTAACTTCAAGTATTAGAGGTAATGAAATTCGCGTAGTTGGCAAGCAAATTGATGATTTGCAAAGCGTGATGAAAATAGTAAAAGAACTCAATTTAGAACTTAATATTAGTTTTAAAAATCTTAAATGAAAACTTTACTTCAAATAGTTTTTTTGTGTTTTGTGTGCATTTTTTTAAGCTCTTGTGCTTTAAAAAGCAAAACACAATCACAAAGTGCTTATATTATTTTAAAAACCCCAGAGTTTAAATTTGCTGATTATGGTTTTTTATATGAGGGAAAAAATTTTACAAGTTTAGAGCTTTACAGTGCTTCTAAAGCCTTGCTTGAATTAAAAATTAGCGATAAAATTTGCGTTAATGGTGTATGTTATGCAAAAACATATTTTAATAAAAGATTTTTTAATAATGAATATTATGATGATTTTTTACAAGATCTAATCTATAAAAAACCTATTTTTTATGGAAAAAATAAACAAACTACCTCTTGTGGTTTTACTCAAAAGATTATAAGTAACAATTATGATATTTTTTATGAGGTTTGTGATAAAAATATGAGTTTTAATGATAAAAAATCCAAAATCAAATTTAGCATAAGGTTAATATAAAGGAAAATATGAAAGATTTGAAACTTTTTCTTAATGATACTTTTAAAAGCAATATTTATAAAAACTTACAATGTAGCGAAGATGAAATTTTAATTTTAAAGCATTTATGCAAAAATTATTTGCAGGCAAATGCAAGCATTAATGCTTACAATCTTCTTAGCGAAGTTTTTAAAAATGATGAATATGAGTATTTAGATCATTTAAAAGATCTTAAAAATCTTATAGAAAAAGGTTTTATTGTTCAAATTTTTTCTGATTTTAAATCGAGTAAAAATTCAAGCTTGCTTTTAAATTTATTACAATGTGAGTTAAGTTTAAGTGAAGTTTTCTTGCAAGTTTTAGAAAATAAAAACATACAAGATTATATGCAAGATCAAATTTATGAAGATCATATTGCGTATTTAAAAGATGAATTTTTTAAAATCGAGCTTTATCAAAGATTGCGTTTTTTTGCTAAAAGCTCTCAAAGTAAGAATATTAAAAAAGATATAGCTATATTTGAAGCATACATTAAAGAGCGTATAAAGAAAAGTAAAATTTCTAATGTTTTAGCAGAGATTTTTAAAGAATATGCTTTAAACGATAAAGAATGTTTGATATTTATTAGTTTGTTAAAAGAAGAGTATTTACTAAATACTGAAAATTCTTATAGTAGAGATTTTAATTTTTTACTTCATTTAATCAGTGAAGATGAGGCTCAAAAACAAGAAAATAAAGCCTTATTAGAAGAAGATTCTAAGTTGCTTAGTTTAAATCTTTTAGAATACGATGAATTTGTTAATTCTTTGGGTGATATCACTAAGATTTTTTATTTAAGTGATGATATTTTACAAAGAATTATTAACTTTAAAGAACCAAAGAAAAATAAAAAAATTAAACTTCAAAATTTAGTTAAAGAACAAGATATTTTTGAGCTAATCGAGCCAAATATCAATATAAATGATGTTATTATGCCCCAAAGCACTAAAGATCTATTAGAAAGCATATTAAAACAACAAGATAAAAAGGTTTTAGAAAGATTAAATAAATGGGGTATAAAAACTAACAAAAATATAGAAGCTAAGATAATTTTTTATGGTCCTGCTGGTACTGGTAAGACTATGAGTGCATTAAGTATGGCAAAAGCTATGAAAAAATCCATTTTGAGTTTTGATTGCTCGAAAATTTTAAGTAAATATGTGGGTGAGAGCGAGCAAAATGTAAGAAAAATTTTTGATACTTACAAAGAACTTTGTCAAACAAGCAAGCAAAGTCCTATTTTGCTTTTAAATGAAGCTGATCAATTTTTAAGTACTAGGGTAGAAAGCAGCGCTGGTGCTGATAAAATGCATAATCAAATGCAAAATATTTTTTTAGAACAAATTGAACGTTTTAGTGGAGTTATCATAGCTACAACAAACTTTTTAGAAAGTTTAGACGTGGCTTTTTCAAGAAGATTTGAGTATAAAATCGAATTTAAAAAGCCAAATTATGAACAACGCTTAATGATATGGCAAAAAGCTTTGCCTAAAAATGCTAAATTTGATGATAGTTTTGATTTAAAAAATTTAGCTTCATATGAATTAAGCGGAGCTCAAATTGTAATGGTGGTTAAAAATACAGCTTTAAAAGCGGCTATTTCTAAAGATGGTATTTTTAAAATGGATGATTTTTTGCACACTATAGAAAAAGAAATAGAATCTTCATTTGATAAAAATAAGATAGTTGGTTTTAAAAATTAAATTCACATAAATTTCACAAGTAAACAATATCATTCTTTCAACTTTTATTTAAAGGAGAAAAAATGAAAATGAAATTAATGTTAGCTGGCTTAGTTTGTGCAAGTTCTATGTTCGCAGATATGGTTGTTAGTCCAAGTGCTTTGCCTCAAAAGGCTCAAGAGTTTTTAAACACTCATTTTAAAGGTGTAAATATAGGCTATGTAAAACAAGATGTAGATTCTTATGAAGTAAATTTAGTTGATGGAACTGAAATTGATTTTATCATTAATGGCGACTGGAAAGAAGTTGATGGTAAATACAAAGGTATTCCAACAGGATTTATCCCAAAAGAAGTTATTGCTAAAGTACAAGCAGCACAACCAAATGCAACTATTGTAGAAGTAGATAAAAAAATCAATGGTTATAAATTTAGAACAAACAATATGATGGAGATTTATACAGATTATAAAGGTAATATTTTAGGTCAAAAATTTGATGATTAATCACCTAAAATCTCATATTACTTAAACTAAACCCATTAAGGGTTTAGTTTAATTAT